>JBKCGY010000001.1:0-3354 GCA_046303015.1 Bacteroidota bacterium
TTTTTTTTTTTTTTTTTTTGTTTAATATTTTATATAAATTATTTTATTATTTATCATAATAAATTTAATAAAAAATGTTTTTTTTTGTATTTTCAAAATTTTAATCAACTCATTTTTGAATGGTCGAATGGTATCATTAAAAAGTATAAGGGTAAAGTGGTTATTATAATCATGAGTGATCATGGGCCCGGCACCAAGAATCGTAAAGGAAGATCACTTGATAATTTGAATCTTGTTTATGTGCCTGACAGAAACTATCGTGCTTGGTATTCAGGGATGTCTAACGTGAATCAGGGAAGGGTTTTGTTAAATCAGATATTTGGTCAAAAGCTTCCTTTGTTGAAGGATAGCTTATATCATTATATAGCAGAGAATCAGAACGACTGATGTGCTTCTTAAGAGTTGAATGAATACCATCAGTTAAAGAAAATTGGGCTTTCTTTTTTGTGATTTAAACCTGCTTCTTTATTTTTGCACTCCAATCGTTCTTTTACAAGCGGAAGTAGCTCATTTGGTAGAGCACGACCTTGCCAAGGTCGGGGTGGCCGGTTCGAGCCCGGTCTTCCGCTCAGAATCCCGCAAAGGCGGGATTTTTTTTAGCAGTTTACGACTGTCATGTTCTTTTTTATTGCCCCGGTGGTGGAATTGGTAGACACGCAGGACTTAAAATCCTGTGACCCGCAACGGTCGTAACGGTTCAACTCCGTTCCGGGGCACTTTTAGTTTGTCGATATTCGTTTGCCGTTCTTCGTATTTTCTTCATCGATTTTTCACCCGATTACAACTTTTATTCCACTACCAATTTTTTCCGATGCAAAAAGAAAAATTATCCGATTCTTTTCTTCGTTTAGTAGAGATCATGGATGAGCTCCGTGAGAAATGCCCCTGGGATAAAAAACAAACGATTGAGTCGCTCCGTCCTATGACGATTGAAGAGACTTATGAGCTGGGCGAAGCCATTCTGCAAAAAGACTGGCAACATATCAAGGAAGAGTTGGGTGATCTGTTATTGCATATTCTTTTTTATGCCCGAATAGGTAAGGAAGAGCAGCAGTTTACTCTAGAAGATGTGATAGCGCATATTAGTAATAAGCTTATTGTCCGTCACCCACATGTGTACGGAGATGTAAAAGTACAGGATGAAGAAGAAGTGAAACGCAACTGGGAAAAGATCAAATTAAAAGAAGGGAATAAGTCTGTTTTATCCGGAGTGCCTTCCGGTTTACCTTCCCTGATAAAAGCTATTCGTATTCAGGAGAAAGCGAAGCAGGTGGGTTTTGAATGGGATAATAAGGAGCAGGTTTATGAAAAGATTGAAGAAGAACTGGGTGAGATGCAAGAAGCGGTTAACCGTGATAATAAGATAGAGATGGAGGAGGAGTTAGGTGATGTATTGTTTTCCGTTATCAATTATGCCCGCTTTATTGGGGTAGATGCGGATGCGGCATTGGACAGGACCAATCAAAAATTTATGCAACGATTCAGGAAAATGGAGGATGAGGTCATGAAAGAGGGGAGAGATCTAAAAAGTATGTCACTGGCAGAGATGGATGAAGTGTGGAACAGAATCAAGGCATTACGACAATCCGATAACTAACAACCGGCAACCGCTAACCGACAACTTTTACAACTATGACAACTTCTTTTTCAGATATGCTTCCAATTCGTTTCTGCTGTAGCTACTTAAATTTTGTCTTGCAGTAAGTCCTGCTTTCTGTGCCACCAGTACACCATATTTTATATCATCAAAACCGCTGAGTACATGGGCATCGGGGTTGATGGAGATCAGAACATTGTGTTTAATGGCTGTTGGAATCCAGCGCCAGTCGATATCGAGCCTGCGCGGATGAGCATTCAATTCGATAACAACATCATTTTCCGCGCAGGCCTGTATGATCGCTTCGTGATCAACCGGATATCCTTTCCGACTCAATAATAACCGGCCGGTCATGTGCCCAAGTATGGTGGTAAACGGATTCCGAATGGCATTCATCAAGCGCATCATTGCTTTCTCTTCAGTCATCTTCAGATTACTGTGCACCGATGCAATCACCAGATCAAAACTTTCGAGTGTTCTTTCATCATAGTCCAGCTGACCCTCACCTAGTATATCACATTCAATACTTTTGAAAATTCTGAAGTTCGTCCATCTTTCATTTAACTCATCAATCAACGTATGCTGTGCCTTGATCCTGTCTTCATTAAGTCCATTCGCATAATAAGCGGCTTTGCTGTGATCACTGATGACCAAATATTCAAATCCTTTTTTAATGCATTCTTCTGCCATCTCTTCCAGCGTATTGCCGCCATCACTCCAGTTGCTGTGACTGTGAATGATGCCCTTAATCGATGAGGTCTGAATGAATGCAGGAAGGGGAGCTTCTGAAAAATTTTCGCGATAAAACGAAGGAATGTATGCTATATTTTTTTCGGAAAAAACGAGGGTTTCGTCAGACACTTCAGCAACATCCCCCCAGGATTTAAGAAAGGAATCACTGCAGGAAGTTTTGAATAGTATGCTGCCGAAATTATTTGATGTTGCCAGATGAAAATAAAGCTCAACTCCTTCTTCACCCTTAAAAGAAAGATGATCTGCACTTTGGTCTGAGAGCTCAAAGGCAAGTCCTTCCATGGTCTTAATGAGGATATTTTTATCCGCTGTAGTCACCCATTCGAGTCGTTCAATAATCTCCATCTGTCGCCTGAATGCACCGGTCAGTTCTAATGGATGATCGGATAATAATTCCTTTAATTTAGTATCAATCGAAACGGTATATGCTTCTATATCGGCATATAAAAACTGATGTCGATGTTTAAAATAAAACTCAATATTCTCCCGGATGCTTTGCTGCGTTTTATCACCGAATCCTTTGATGGCTGCCAGCCGGTTTTCTTCACAGGCATAAAGCAGTTCACCTAAGGTTTCAATGCCCATTTCTTTCCAGATGACTGCAATTTTTTTAGGACCCAAACCTTTGATCGATAACATTTCCAGAACTCCCTGCGGGGTTGCTTCCAGTAATTGTTTTAATAATTTGATCTCACCGTACTGAAATAGCTCACTGATTTTTTCTGCAGCACTATTCCCGATTCCTTTATAGGTGGCAAATTTATCGGGCGATACATCACTCAGTTCAACCGGTAATTTTTCGATGGAGTAGGCAGCAGCAGCATAGGATTTGGATTTGAATTCATTCTGCCCATGTATATCCATCAATTTGCTCAATACCGAAAATTGATCGGCGATTTGTTCGTTCGTCATGATGAAGCAAAAGTAATGAAGGTTGTCTGTCCCGCATTCAATCTAATACTGATTACATATGGAGCCCCGTAGGGGCGAAATATTATTAGAGG
>JBKCGY010000002.1:0-7249 GCA_046303015.1 Bacteroidota bacterium
CTTTCTTTTTCTTTTTGCTCATCTTTCGGCTTACTTCGGAACGTAGCATTCAATGCAATAAAGCCATTTACAAATCTCCCCGGAGAGAAGGCTCCTCCTTCCCAAGCATACTGCTTTAACCTCCTGCCAAATGCGTCCTGCTTATAGGGGGAAACAGTTGCACCTGCGGTGAGGTTAATGATCTGAGAAATATTTCCTCTCAGATAAAGATTAAAATCACTTAATGCAAAAGAATCGGCAAGCATATTATATCCTGTACTTAACCCAAAACCATCGAGGATCCTTACTTTCTTAAAGGAAGCCTCTCCGGTATCTTTTCGGTTTCTCACTTTCATCTCAAGATTATTGTCCAAAGTGAAGTTGATAAATCCCGCCTCTCCTTCTGAATAGCCACCAAAAACTGAGCCTTCAAATTTGTTAAATCTGAATCGATTTCCCAATGAATCTATCTGCGTTTCATACCATTGATCTTTTGCGATATCAGGCTTATAACTGATCCCAATCGTAGGCCTTACAACATGTCGGATAGCCCTTACCGCACTTGTCTTTTTAAAATTCATGGTTCCAAACAACGCCGTACTCAGATTAATACCAAAACTCATCTGATTTCCCCTGTAAAATCCTTTTGTTATGGTCGTGTCAACTTTTTTTAACGCATCATTCCAGCTTCTTACAAAAGACTGGGCATACCATGCTTCCTCAAATGAGATGGCAGGACCAACCTGTAAAGGGCCAAAGGCCGGCAGCGATAATTGTATAGGGATAGTGTGCCGGGCTCCCCACTGAAAGGTATCTATCAATTGGCGAAGGCTTAAAGCAGTATCATAAAAGGAAAACTGATTGCGGAAATTCCCATTGTATCCAATACCCAGTTTCTCGTACCACTTAGCCGCACCAACAAAATTCTTTTGTTGAAAAGGATATATGGTATTTACGGTAAACCCTACATCCGGCAAATTGACATTATATAATTTATTCAGAGTATTCTGATTATGATTGGCATTGATCGTCAGATTATAAGGTTTTCCTGCCCATGATTTCTGATATGAGATACTTGATGTAAGCGTATTATTAAAATTCTGTTGTGCGTTATTGGGAAAAAGCTGATTGAAAAGGCTGGAAGCAATATTGACACTGGCACTAAAATTCTGGCCGGGACGTGCCTTCCCATCCACACTATGGTTCCACTGCAAAGAAAAGTTTCGGCTGGGTGGGATATAATCCGGATCACCGGCAAAGCCAAAAGTATTATTCAAATAACTCAGATTCAAGGAGCCATTATACCGATACCTTTTTCGATAGTTAGGGTTGAGAAACACATTCCAGGAGCCGTAAGAATATAGATTGCCCCGGATCGTGGCATCCCAATAATCACCAAATACCTTATAATATCCAAAACCCTCTAAGCCCAAACCCAGTTGATCATTAACGGTAAATTGCGGAATTATCAATCCGGTTCTTCTTCCCTGTTTCAGGGGAAAAAGTCCGTAGGGTAATCCCACAGGCAACGGAACACCTTCAAATTCAGGACGAACAAATCCGGTAACGGCTACTTTACCCGTTATCATTTTCACCCTTCTGGCTCTGAACGCAAAATGTGGGGTATCCAGATTACAGGAAGTAAATCGGGCATTGCCAATAAAATAGGTATCGCTATTTTTTCGTTTTACTCTTGAACCGTATACAAACATTTCCCCTTCTTGCGTATAGGTCCCTATTGTAAGTCCTCTTTGCGTCTTGAAATTATATCGGATCGTATCACTGGTGAAAGTCTTATCTCCCTGTGTAAAAGTGGGGATACCAAATCTTTTACCGGCAGAATCGGGCATGGGGTATGCCGTTAAAACTTGTGAGGCCTGATCAACGCGGATGGTTGCCGACTCAAGTTTGATGTCCTTGTATTTAATGACCCCTTCATTGAAAAGGTAGATCTTATCCGTATTGAGATCTATGATCACAGAATCCTTTGCCAGATAACTGACAGGAGCATCAACCGAATCTTTTGCCATTTTAATTCTGACCGAATCTTTTGTAATCAATGTCGAGTCTTTACGTGCCGGAATGCTGTCTGTAGAAGTCTTTAAAAATGTTGGGGCTGCAAAAAAGGAAGTTGAATTCAAGTACGCATGCTCATCAGAACCAGTATGTGAATGTAGCATACCGGAGCACAAAGAACTATAGCCTAAGAGGCCAAGACTGAAAACCAATTTATAACTAAATTTGCGTAACATTCTTAATTACAGAGGCAGCAAAAATAGATTAGTTTTAACTAACTGTTTATATATATTGAGGATAAGAATAAGATATTTTTCGTTTTCAAATTAAGGATGTGATGAAATGAGCATGATCCAAATGAATTTTTAAATAATGTAAACGCATGAAACAAAATTGGCTAATCTCGTTTGTTGGATGTATTTGTATGGGATTGATCACATTTTCTTTTTCCAAAGAACCCCGTTCATATAGAATGGCTGGAAAAATAAATACCATCATTATCGATGCTGGTCATGGATTTAAAGGCTCTTTAACAGCCAGAGATGGGGCCATGGGAGAAACGGCCACGGAAGATGAGATCTCTTTCAATGTAAGTAAAAAAGTGGTAGCGGCATTACAAAGCCAAATGCCGGGAGTAAATGTGCTCGAGTCCAGACCCACGCCCTATTTCGTTACCCTCAAACAACGTTCCGAATTTGCCAATGGCAATAAAGGAAATTTATTCATTTCCATTCACTGCAATTTCGCACCTAAACTTCGTGAGGTTGTAAAAGAAGGAAGCCGTAAAGAAACCTATTATGTAAAATCCGGGAAAGGTAAAAAAGCAAAAAAAATTAAAAAAACCCGAATCGTACCTGTTTACAAAACGTATTATTATCCCAATCCGGCAAAAGGAACAGAAACGTATGTATTCGCCGCACATAAAACAGAAGATAAAGAAGAAATCATAATGGAGAATGGTGATATTTTCCAAAATGAAAAAGATGATGAAACGTTGAATATAAACATCAATGACCCCGTAGTAAAACAGCAGGTTGCATTATGGACAAAGCAATTCTTTGCAGGCAGTGTCAAACTCGCAACGTTAGTTGAGGAAGAATTTACCGGCATCGGTAGAAGCAGTCGGGGTGTTAAACAACGACAAAAAGGGATATGGGTACTACAAGCCACCGCCATGCCCAGTATTCTGATCGAATTAGGTTTTCTTTCCAATAGCGATGAAGAAACGTTCTTGATGAGTGAAGAGGGGCAGCTGATGATGGCGGAAAGTATTACTCGAGCAGTAAAAAGATATAAGGATATTGTAGAGAAAAATAATGCCGCTCAGCATAATCAGCAGCAGAGATAAGAAGGGGTCATGCAGATATTGTAATTCTTAATTAAAGTGTAAACATTCCTTACTTTTGCCTGAACCAAGTAGTATTCACAATCAATAAGCCTAATTTCCGTTCATGCAAATCTCAAATGAAACCAAGGTTGGAGCACTTACGATAATCGCAGTTACTTTTTTAGTATTGGGTTATAATTTTTTAAGAGGAAAGTCTGTAATCAACAATAAGAGTAATGTTATTTACGCAAAATTCGCTGATATTGGCACCCTAGATATTTCTAATCCCGTTAAAATAAAAGGCTATAGAATTGGGAATGTAAGCGATATTAACGGTACGGATGAGAATATTTCTGAAGTTGTTATAGCGATTAATCTGAAAACAAAAGTCAATATCCCCAAAAACTCAAAAGCCGTCATTATAAATAGTCTTACAGGCGTTTCTACCGTAAGTATCATCCCGGGGAATGACCCAAACTTTTTAAGATCAGGTGATACCCTTTTATCTGAACCTAATCCTGATCTGATGAGCAAAGTAATGACAGGATTGGATCCGGTTCTTATTTCCATGAAAGCTACAGTAGATACCTTAAGAAATGTATTACATGGCATTAATAATGTATTAAGCCCGAACACCCAGAATGACCTTAAAGCAACCATTGAAAACGTAAGGATATCCTCTAAAAATTTATCAGTATTATTAGATAGTGAATCCGGTTCATTTGCTAAAACATTGAATAATACAGCGCAATTCACAGAGAACTTAAATAAAAACAATGCTGAAATACATTCCATTATAAGCCATCTAAATACGACCTCGCATAATCTGTCTCAGACAAAATTCAAAGAAGCAGTCGATACGCTGAACCAAACACTTTCCTCTTTGCAAACCGTACTGAACAAATTAAAAGATAAAGATGGAACCATGGGGCTATTGCTGAACGATCCTGCCCTATATAATCAGCTTGAGCAAACAGGCAGAAGTCTACATATTTTGCTTGATGATCTGAAAACCAATCCGAAAAGATATGTTCACTTTTCTCTTTTCGGAAAGAAAGATAAATCTAAACCCCTCTCTGCCCCATTGTCTGATTCTGCACGAAAGCAGTAAAGAATGCTCATGAAAAAAATTTCAATACTTATTGCCTTATATGGATTTTTAGCCTGCCGGGTATGGGGACAAGTAAGTGACCCGGGGGGAGAAATACAGATTCAAAATGCCAACCGCTTTTTATTTCGTACCATAAATGCAACAACGCAGCTTCAAGTATTAAGCGGAAATGTAAAAATGAAACAAGGTAACATGCTCCTTGATGCGGACAGCGTTACCTATAATGAACAAACCAAACAAATAGAAGCGTTTGGAAATGTACATATTCAAGACGGAGATTCGCTCAATATCTATTCAGATTATCTGCTTTATGAAGGGAGTAAAAAAATGGCGAATTTCAGAAATAATGTCCGTCTCACAGACGGAACTGGAACGCTGAATACCAAAGCACTGGAGTATGATATGAATTCCAAATTGGGCAACTACAAAAACGGAGGGACCATAGTTAGTAAAGAAACAACACTTAGCAGTGAATCCGGATTTTTTAATGGCCATAAAAAAGAAGTGAAATTTATTGGGAAAGTAAAAATGACGGACGCAGACCTCTCTCTTACTTCAGACTCCTTATTATATAATTCTGAAAAAAGACTTGCTACATTTATCTCCCGCACCCACATCAAAACCAAAACAACAATGATTCAGGTCAAAAAAGGGACCTATGATCTGAATACAAAAAAAGCAAAATTTTCGGGGCGTACCAGCATTCAGGACAACACATCATTTATTACCGCAAATGATTTCGTGTTCGATGAAAATAGCGGACAAGGAGAAGCATCCGGAGACGTTGATTTTATAGATACGACACAAAATGTTTTATTAAAATGCAATAAAATATTTTTTAATAAACGGAAGAATAGCGTGTTGGCAATCGGAAAACCCGTTATGACGCTTGTTGACAAATCAGATTCGGTATATATAGCCGCAGATACAATTTATTCAGCGAGATATTCGGAACTATCCGCTCTCCAACCAAAAGATACACTGAAGTTTATTACGGCTTACCGAAACGTTAGGATCTACAATGATTCCCTGCAGGCTGTTTGCGACAGTTTGTTTTATGGAGAACGGGACAGTTTATTTCAACTGTATCAGCAACCTATTGCATGGAGCAGGAATAGTCAGATATCAGGTGATACTTTATTGATTCAAACCAGTAACCGGCAACCCAAATCGATGCATGTAATCGATAATGCCATTATGATTCAGGAAATAGATCAGGAATCTGAATTCTACAATCAAATCAAAGGGAAACGGATACACGGATACTTCACAAAAGGAATGATCGACCGTGTTGAAACAATCGGAAATAGTGAAAGTATTTATTACATCAAAGACGAGAATAATGGCTATGTGGGCATGAACCGAAGTGAAGCCGATGAGATAACCATCTATTTTAATGAATCTACGGTGAAAAAAATAAAATTCACGAGTACAGTAAAAGGAACCACCTACCCCATCAGACAAATACCTGAGGAGGAAAAAATATTCAGAAATTTCAAGTGGCTGGAATCAAAAAGACCCAAACGTAAAGAAGAACTTTTCCAATAATAGATTTATTCACTGTATAGAAATAAGTTATGCCATTGCATTATTTAAAAAGAACTTTTCTTTCTCCCATCCTGGAATTTATCCATGATAGTCGTGCTATAGGTATAACCATCCTAGCCTGTACTCTACTCTCATTGATACTCACGAATTCACCCGTTGGACATTCTTTTTTATCGCTCATCAATATTGAAATCCATATTGCTGACCAAATGCCACATAGTGTATTGCATTGGATCAATGATGGACTCATGACCTTATTTTTCTTACTGGCAGGTATGGAGATCAAAAGAGAAATCCTTGAGGGAGAATTATCTACCATAAAAAAATCAGTATTACCTGCTATGGGTGCGCTGGGAGGCATGCTGGTACCAGCGGGTATATTTTATCTGTTTAATCATCATTCAGATTATAGCGAAGGCTGGGGCATTCCGATGGCTACAGATATTGCATTTTCACTCGGCGTAGCCTCCCTGCTAGGAAAGAAGGTTCCACTCTCATTAAAGATTTTTTTAACAGCACTGGCCATTATTGATGACCTAGGTGCGATCATTGCCATAGCCGTTTTTTATACCAGCACCTTGAACACACCCTATCTCATAACTGCCCTTATTCTTTTTTTAATATTGGCAATTGCAACCTATTATCGGAAACCTTTTGGCAGGTGGAATATAATCGCAGGTATATTATTGTGGTTTTGTGTTTATAATTCCGGCATACATGCTACTGTTGCAGGGGTTCTGTTTGCATTTATCATTCCAAAAAACAAATTGATTATCTGGGAAAACAAATTACATCATAGTGTAAATTTTATCATAATCCCCTTATTCGTTTTAGTGAATACAGCCATCATCATACCCTCTACTTTCATTCAGGATATCAGTTCCTCTTTAAGTATAGGGATTATATTCGGACTACTGATAGGTAAACCCCTTGGTATTTTTGTTTTCTGTTGGTTGTCCATAAAATTCAAATGGGGAGAACTATCTTCAGACATCACAGGAAAACACTTAATGGGTTTAGGTATCTTGGCATCGATCGGATTCACCATGAGTATTTTTATAAGTTTACTTGCATTTGATGATTCCGCTTACCAAATCATCAGTAAGTCAGCCGTTATGATGGCATCACTTCTTGCCATCCTGTTTTCAATCATTTGGTTTAAGTGGATCATTAAAGATGGCGTATCAAGGACGGCCAGCTAGATCAAGATATCGCTGAGAAACGAAATCCCAGTCGACAATACCCCACCATTGTTTGATATATTCTGC
>JBKCGY010000003.1:0-2285 GCA_046303015.1 Bacteroidota bacterium
GTTGTTACACCGCCACTTAATTGCCTGTAGATATTGATGTCTTCGGGATCAAGATTGTCTCCAATTCGTACTTCAGCCGTTACGCTTTGTCCACCTTCATTGACCGAAGCAGTGGCGATATGTGAATGTTCATCGATTAAACCCGGCGTAAGGTGCATTCCTTTTCCATTGATAATGCTTGCCCCATTGGCTGCTATATTTTTCCCGATGGCTGCAATTTTTCCGTGTTGTATCATCACATCTGTTTCAGTGAGTATTCCTTCTTTTTCATTGGTCCATACCGTAGCACCCTGAATCAGCATGGTTTGAGCCGTAGGTAAGGATTGCATGCCATATGCGCCTAAAGGATAATGAATGACTGGCATTTCAGGTACAGCTTTTTTGGTGATTGTGGTAATACTATCTGCCCCCTTGCCGGTTTGTTTGGCTTCAAAAATATATCGGGTTCCTTTAGCGTCTTCTCCTGTTCCGGCCCATTGGTTGTTCTGAGCGATACCACTCAGTCGCAATTGTTCTTTTTCTTTTTTGTTGGTGGTAATATTGAGCTGGACCTGTTTCCCATCATAGAAAAATTTGCAGGCAAGGGTGTCTGTTCCTGCAAGCACCGCAGATGTATTATTGTTTTTTATTTCAACCTGATATATTTTCTTTTCATTTTCTCTTTGCACAGTAAGCTGATACAAGCCATCGGCATTATTCCATTGTGATTCTTGTATTGCGTATTTCTCACCTTGAATCCAGTGCTGCAAAATGACTGTTTTTTCTTTAAAGAGACTGTCGTTGGTTATGATGAAGCTGGCCATTTTTCCCGCTTCGAGTGTGCCACAGATATTGGATATGCCACTGAGTTTTGCAGGGGCTTCAGTCAGTGCCATAAGTGCAGCTTCTTCACTTAGTCCGTGTTGAATAGCCTTTCTCAGTGCAGGCCAGAATTCTTTAGGGTCTTTAAGATCTGCTACTGTAAAGCAGAATGGAATTTTATTTTTTTCAAAGATGGCAGGGGTAAAAGGTGCCGCTTGCCAGTTTCTCAGATCTTCCAGAGAAACATAGCGGGCATTGTTGGCATCTTCCACATCCATAGGCGCTGGAAAATTGAGGGGCAAAATAAAAGACGCTTTGGTTGCCGACATTTCCCCGATGCGCTGATATTCATTGCCGCCGGCTTTTATTATATATTGAATGCCGAATTCGTCTCCTATACGATCTGCTCTTACAGCGTTCCATTTATCATTCGCCTCGAAAATTTGGGGCAAGCTCATTTGTTCATTCCAGTGTTTTAAGGAAATATTTACCCCCTCACTTGCCGGGTTTGTTTTATACCACAATGCATCCAGATGGGTTTGGCGAAGCAGGGCGATATTTCCCATCATGGAGTTTGGATACGCTTGTGTTGAGGATCCTTTATTAAAAGAGAAATGAGCCGTGGCTTTTTCTTTGATGATTACTTTATTTTCTTTTTGATTGGCAAAGGTTACAAGTGTTCCGGTTCCTCTGGCAATGCCATCTTTATAATGGGTGAGTCCAGCTCCGAATCCCAGATCTCTCCAAATTTTGGCCGCCTCATCATTAACAGAAAAAATAGATGCGGCATTAGTTTCTGACCGTATGGCCTGATTCCACCCATAGGCTCCTTTAGTATTGGAGTTGAGCTGGGCTGGCGCATTATAATTAAATCTTGTTGCAGGTTTTTGTACAGCCGGCATACCGTAATCGGTATAGAGGTCGATAAATGAAGGATAAATAAATTTCCCTCTACAATCTATTTCCACGGCATCGGGTGGAACCGGTACGTTGCTGCCTGCTTTAACGACCCATCCGTTTTCAATAATAAGGGTCGCGTCGCTTATGATGGTTCTGGCATCCTTAATCAGTGTGGCATGCGTAAAGGCAAATTTGCCACTTAGTTTATCGGCCACATCATTTATCGGAAAGGTTGTTTGGCCATAAATTAAGGCCGTTAGAAAAAACAGGGGGAGTGTAAGAAGAATTCTCATAACTAATGAATAATCAAATAAATATTTAAATTAAGGAAGTTGTGTCATTAAACAAGCATTTAAAGTATGGCCGGAAAGCGTAAAAAAACTTGCAGAGAATGGCCAAAGATGGTGACTTTTATGTCACCCACCCTTATCTTTGCGCCAAATTTGAGGAACAGCATGGCGTTTAGAAGCATAAAATCCTTATTGGCATTGGTTTTCAGCGGATTTTTCCTGCTGTCTGCCTTTTCTGCTCAGGCAAGTGGAGATCCGGCTCCGGGTGGCAAACTCAATCCTGCAGATGTGATC
>JBKCGY010000004.1:0-4543 GCA_046303015.1 Bacteroidota bacterium
ATTTTGCCGTTACAATATGCCACTCGGTAAGCGGTTTAGTAAGGAGCATTTCGATGGTACCGCTGCGCTTCTCTTCGGCAATTAGCCGCATCGTAATAGCCGGAATAAGAAACATAAACACCCAAGGTGCTATAATAAATAAGCTCTCGAGCGAAGTATAACCGGCATCCAGTATATTAAAATCGCCAGGAAACACCCAAAGGAATAAGCCAACCGCCAAAAGAAAAATGGTGATGACAATATATCCGGTTAAGGAGCTTAGGAAGCTGCCGAGCTCTTTTTTAAACAAAGCAATCATGGCAGCAAATTTAGAATGAATTCGATAACCTGCCCCTAAAATAAACTACATCTTCTACACAAGCCTGTTGATAATATCGGTGGGATGATTAACCGATACGGTTTAAAACGTTAACAACCACAATCAAACAATCGCATTATATTGATTTTCAGAACATAATAACGAGCTTCAATTCTACACCTTACACTAAGCTCATGTATTACATGGTAAAAATAGGGATGGAATACATCACATTGGGACTGCCCCACAGGCAAGGATAGTTAATACATAACGTATTGTAAAACACTGGTAACTAATTTATAAGGAAACCTTGAAGCCTAATATAAAGGAGGAACATAGGGGCATATTGCATCTCAGTTTCAACTTCACACCATTGAGAGCATGTTTTAACTTGCGCAATCAATTTGCGTAAATATCAATAAAAATCGACCGATAAATGAGCAATGTATTGTTCATAAACCCTACAGTTAATCACTTAAAAGCTTACTGAAGAACGATAATTTTACCAAATAAAATCTGCGGCAATCATGACAAGGCTATTTACCATACTACTGATTTTTTTAAACGTAAGTGCTTGGGCGCAACAACGTAAAAATCCGCTGGAGAAACTCGACAATAGGGCCTTTGAAGCCAAGCGACTGCATATTAAGGGGACCCTGCTTGATTTGCGTGGCGATTCCGAACTTGGATCGGGCGTTATTGAAGGCGCCATAAATGCGCCCTGGCCGGGAAAGCAATTTGAAGAGCTTACGGCAAAATTGCCCAAAAACGAACCCCTTTTTATGTATTGCGGGGGAGGCTACAGAAGCAATGAAGCTGCTGATTGGTTAATAAAAAAAGGCTTCACAGGAATAATCATCCTCGAAAAAGGCTTCGACAATTGGTACGATGAGGGCTATGCACTTTATTCGTTAAAAGGTGAACTGATTCGTAAAAAAACTTTAAAAACAAAGCAGAACAATCATACTTACGAAGATTAGTTTGCTCTGTCAAGGGGAATCACCATTAATTGAAATCAACGCGCCATAATAAATTTACGCCAAACAGAAACTAAGCACCTACCATTAATATTATTATGGGATTATTTTGACATATATTATACTAATAAATAGCTTTTACCGCTATTATGTATTGATAAGTTTTTCCTGGCTTCTATAATTCGACCTCAATTTACCTTTAGTTTGGGAGAAAAATTATAGAAATGAAAAATCATACCCTTGTTTTCGAACGTGCAATTGCCAATAATGAAACTTTCTTGATGATTAAAGTGCCTTATGGCACAACGCATCAATTATTTATGCAACAACACAAAGGATTTAAATGGATATCGAAGCAGCGGAGTTGGTGTATTGAAATAAAGCAGGAGCACGAAACGTTACTTCAAAAACTCTGCGATTTAGAACCCGAAATTCCAGTTTATTTGGAGATATCGGGCTTACGTTACATATGGTCGGGCGACTATTCGTGGATAGAGATTTATGGGAAGGAAGTTGCGGTCTATCTCAATAAGATGCGGCAATGGATGGAACACCGCAGATATGGGAATAACACGATTGACACTTATATTAATGCATTGGAGCAAATGTTTAGGTATTGTGGGCTACAAAAACCGCAGGAAATTGATCAGCAACATCTAATCGACTTTAATAGAGGTTACATTTTAGAACGCAGGCTGTCGGCATCATATCAAAATATCGTTGTAAATGCATTAAAACTTTTTTGTTTCATAAGTGGGTTGAAGGAGCTTGCCGCACTTAAAATTGAACGCCCCAGACGTGAACACAAACTACCGAATGTATTGTCGAAGGAGGAGGTAAAAAGCATATTAATTGCGCCTAATAATGTAAAGCATCGTTTGATGTTACAACTTATCTATGCATGTGGATTGAGGGCCGGCGAATTGCGAAATTTGGTACCGACCGATATACAGAGTCAGCGGCAGATGTTATTCATCAGACAATCAAAAGGTAAGAAAGATCGGATGGTGCCTATCCCTGAGCGTTTAATTGAACAGCTGAGGGATTATTATCGTATGGAGCGCCCCCAAAACTATTTGTTTGAGGGCGATAAGCCGGGCCAGCCATATTCTGAGCGCTCCTTACAACTTGTTTTTAGATCGGCCTTGCTCAAGGCAGATATAAAGAAATCGGCCACCTTGCATTGGCTGCGACATTCGTATGCAACGCATTTGCTGGAGCGTGGCACCGACATACGCTACATTCAGGAATTGCTGGGGCATAGTCAAACCAAGACCACTATGATTTACACCCATGTTAGTGCGAAGGCCATTGATCAGATAAGAAGTCCGTTTGAGGATCTGTAATTTTTCTGTAATGTTCATGTGGTTTTAAACCACACTTTATTAACTTGCCCCACAAACCCGAAACGAACCAGCGGCTACCACCTCAAAAAAACCAAACCAGGAAACGTAGCATCGGATATAGGGTAGTTAGCGGTCATTGCAAGACACACTCGAAAATAAATGACTAAAAATAAAATGAACCCTTTTGTAAACTTTATATTGAATTTTGTTTCACTTTCTGACAGCGATAGTAATTTGTTGGAAAACGAGTTGACTTATAAAAAGTACAAGTCTGGCGACAAGATTCTCCAAGAAGGAAGTATCTGCAAAAATATTTTATTTATTATTTCTGGTAAAGCAAGGTCTTTCTTTATAAATCAAGAAGGACAGGACTTAACTTGGAATTTTCACTTTAATGACAACGAATCAAAATTTGAAAATTATTTTTTAGTCGATTATAATAGCTTCCTTACACAAACACCTACATTTTTATCCTTTCAAGCACTTGAAGACATAGAAGTTGTAATATTAAGTTACGATAGTATTAAAAAACTAACTTCCAACTCCCACATTCACGAAAAGGTGGCTAGTAAAATGTCAGAAACGGCCTATCAGAAAGTTCATAAGAGAGCATTTACACTTTTGACAATGAATGCGAAGGAAAGATATTTACAAATCTTAAAGGAAGAGCCCTATTTACTAAATAAATTTCAACATTATCTTATTGCCTCTTATATTGGAGTAGCTCCTCAAAGCCTAAGCAGACTGCGTAAGGAAATAATAAAATCCTAAATTAATCATTTCTTCACAAATGTGAATTAATAGGATTTTCCTGGTCCTCATCTTTGCATCATTATTTTAAATCTAAAGAAGATGCAAACAACAAAATTAGCAACAATCGCATTAGGCCTACTCTTAGCCTTTGGTGTTCATGGCCAGCAACCTGTAAACACAAAAAAACTCTCAATCAAAATTTCAAACATCCAAAACAAGGGTAAAACACTTTATGTTGGGATTTACAGAGCTGGGGACGAATTCCCGGAGTTTAATAAGTATTGGAGAAACATTAAGGTTACAACAACAAGCAATGAAATGATTGTTGAATTCGAAGTTCCATACGGTGACTATGCTGTGGCTATTTCACATGACTTAAACGGGAACGGAAAACTCGACAAAAACTTTTTCGGCTACCCAAGTGAACCCTTTGGTTTTTCGAATAACTTCAAGCCTACTCTTTCAAGCCCTGACTTTTCTGATTGTAAGTTTACCTTTTCGCAACAAAGCCATTCTTTAACCATTAAACTCATTGACTAATTATGAAAGAAGTAGCAATCATAACAGGTGCATCGGGTGGAATTGGTTACGAGATAGCCTTATTATTTGCCCAGCAAAAAATCGATATTTTAATTGTAGCAAGAAACAAGCAAAAACTGGAACAAATTAAAATATCAGTAGAAAAGAAATACGGAATTAATGTTTACACTGTGGCAACAGATTTGTCGGATAGCGATGGGTTTGTAGACATTAACAACTTTGTAAATAAAAATAAACTTACTGTAACCTATTTAGTAAATAATGCAGGCTTTGGTGACTATGGAATGTTTACTGAAAGAAGTATGGAAAAGTATAAAGAAATGTTAGGGCTTAACATCATTAGCCTGACAGAGCTTACTTATTATTTTGCTAAGCAAATGATTGAAAATGGTAAAGGAAGAATTCTGAACGTAGCTTCTACCGCAGGCATACAACCTGACCCTTATTTTGCGGTTTATGGTGCATCAAAAGCTTATGTAATAAGTTTGACAGAGGCGATTCATAAAGAGTTTGAGAAGACTGGCGTTACTGCGACAGTTTTGTCGCCAGGTGCTACAAAAACAGAGTTTATGGAACGAGCGGATATGAATAATGCTAAACTTTATGACAGTGGTGTAATGTCAGCTAAA
>JBKCGY010000005.1:0-3736 GCA_046303015.1 Bacteroidota bacterium
CGTAATGTAGGAAATATCCTGGACCAATTTAAAGACGAAAAAATATTTGTTGTCATTTCTGCCATGGGCAAAACTACCAATGCCCTGGAAGCTGTAGTTAATTCCTTTTACAATGATCGTGATCAGGATAAAGCGCTTCAGTTATTTGCAGAGATAAAACAACAACATATTCAGACTGCAACCGAACTTTTACATACTCAGCTACCTGATTTGATGGGGCATTTCAAATCCCTCTTTACCGAAACGGAATGGTTGCTTCACGAAAAACCTGTGAGAGAATACGACTACTATTATGATCAGATCGTTTGTCAGGGCGAACTGCTGAGCACAGCATTGATATCAGCCTACTTGAATGAAAGCGGAAGAAAAAATCAATGGCTGGATGCCAGAGATATCATGCGTACCGACGATAACTTCAGAGATGCGGCTGTTGACTTTACCCAAACAGGCAAAAATATTCAGTCGAAAGTTATCCCATTATTCAATATTACTAACCTAATAATCACGCAAGGTTTTATTGGTTGTACGGACGAAAATGAAAGTACTACCCTTGGTCGTGAAGGAAGTGATTATACTGCCGCTATTTTTACACATCTGATGGATGCCAAAAATGTAAGCATCTGGAAAGATGTAAAAGGGGTTATGAATGCCGACCCAAAGCTTTTTCCGGATGCGCAATACATCAGTGAACTTAACTATGATGAAGTGATTGAAATGGCCTACTATGGCGCGCAGGTTATCCACCCCAAAACCATCAAACCGCTTCAGAATAAAAGCATCCCTTTGTATGTAAAATGCTTTGCTGATGCGAGTTTACCCGGCACCGTAATTCATAATGCGCCTGTCAAAAATTTGCCACCAATAATTGTCATCAAGCAAAATCAGGCTTTGATTGAATTACATACCAAGGATTTCTCGTTCATAGGAGAACAACCCATGAGTGATCTGTATGAGATGATGGCGAAATTGAAAATAAAGCCCAATCTGATTCAAACGCATGCGGTAAGTCTTCAACTCTGCTTGGATGATCGCCCAGATAAAATTGAGAAACTTGCGTTAGCTGCTTCTGAACAGTTTGATGTGAATGTAACGAAAGGATTTTCTCTGTTAAGTATTCGTCATTATACAGATGAAGTCATTATCAAACTGACTTCCGGCAAATCCATTGAGATCCGTCAGCAAAGCCCGAATATGATTCAGGTGTTGATGAGGTAGGAAGTCAAAAGGCAAAAGTCAAAACCAGAAATCGTTGGTCGTTTTTCGTTGATATCCTCCCCATTCAAAGGGGGATATATACCACAACAACAATGACAACCCGACAACAGTCCCGATAGCTATCGGGACGGACAACTTGAACCAATATGATTGTAGTAAAGTAAGATTAACGTATCTCCACAACCTCTTTCACCGCATCCAGATTGATGGGTCCATAAATATGAGGGAAAGTATCTGATGTAGAAGGACTCCACTCAAAGATGAACTTAACATTGAGCTTTTCGGTATCAATCACTAATTTAACCAGATCAATTTTGCCGGCATAATACCGCTGTAGTACGCCTTCAATCTGACTTTCCTGCGAACAATGAATAAAGCCTTCTTCTGCGAGAGATGGCGCCGTGTAAAAGCCTTTTTCAATGGCTTCCTGCCAGGCTTCTTTTGTTGTGATATGATAAATAACAGGCATTACAATACGTTTTTAATTTGCTGTGCCCTAAGCATAAAATCAGCCATTACAATAGCGGTGGCTGCTTCCACTATGACAGGAGCTCTCAGCGCTACACATAGATCGTGTCTTCCTTTAACAGAGAAATCTTCCTGTTCTTGCGTTTCCCAATTTAAACTTTTTTGTGTTTTGGGAGTTGATGAAGTGGGTTTGATGGCAATACGAAAGACCAGTTCGTTTCCGTTTGATATACCGCCCACAACTCCACCGGCATGATTGGTGCGCGTTTTACCGCTGATATCTTCAATAGCATCATTATGTTCACTGCCATACATTCTTGCGGCTGCAAAACCGGTTCCAAACTCAATACCTCTTACGGCCGGAATGGTCATCATCATATGAGCTAAAACAGATTCTACCGAATCAAAATAAGGTTCACCTAAACCTACTGGCAGACCATTCACACGACATTCAATAACGCCTCCTACCGAATCTTTGGCATCAATCCCTTTTTGCAATCCGGCCTCCACATCTTGCTCTCCACCAACTTCAATAAGCGTTGCAACTATGGCTACATCTTTCATTAATTTCTTGGCTATTGCACCTGCTGCTACCAAACCTGTTGTGAGTCTTGCACTGAAATGCCCTCCTCCTCTGTAATCTTCGTAACCACCAAACTTTTGATGCGCTACCCAATCGGCATGCCCCGGACGAGGAATGTTTCTTTGTTTAGCATAATCTTCACTTCGGGTATTATTATTTTCAAACAAGATCATAATCGGAAAGCCCGTACTCTTTCCGTTAAATATGCCGCTCTTAAATATGGGTTCATCGGCTTCCTGACGCGGAGTGGTTCCTTTTTGCTTACCCCCTTTTCTTCTCTCCAGATCAGGCAACAAATCATCGGCACTGATGGGAAGTCCGGCCGGACAACCATCAATAACAATACCTACGCAAGGACCATGCGATTCTCCGAAGATCTGAACTTTAAAAAGGTGGCCAAATGAATTCATACTTATTGACTGATAATTTATTCTAAGATACGGTTTTCAAAACATCTACCCTTGCTCCCAACTTTACCAGGTCATTATAAAATTCTGGGTAAGACTTATTGATCGCTTCGGCATCTTCAATTTCTACCGACCCTTCTGCTCTCAAAGCAGCAACAGCTGCCGCCATGGCAATACGGTGATCATGATGTGAATGAACCAGTCCTCCTTTGATTGGATGACCACCTTGCACAAGCATCACATTATCCTTTAATTCGATCTCTACACCTAACCTTCCGAATGTCTCCTGTAAAGTGAGTGCGCGATTACTTTCCTTGTGCGTTAATCGGTTGGTGCCTACAATTATCGTTTCCCCTTCACAATAAGAAGCCAATGCCACCAGTGGCGGAAACAGATCCGGACACTCGGTAGCATCAAACGAAAATCCTTTAAGTTTGGATGCCGTCATTTCGATATAGTCACTGTAATAGGATATTCGTGCGCCACTTTCCTGTAATGCGAGCATAATGGCTCGGTCGGCCTGTGTAGATTGCAGATCCAGTCCATGCACTTGTACATAACCTGATACAGCACCTGCTACTAGCAAAAACGCTGCTCCGCTCCAGTCACCTTCTACGGTAAATGAACGATCCGCATCATTAGTTGCAAATGATTCGCGGACTGATGAAAAATAAAACTCTTTGTAATCTCTGTTCTCCGGCACATGCATGCCAAACTTCTTCATTACATCGAGTGTGAGGTCGATATAGGGTTTGCTTTTCAGATTATTTACCTTGATACTTACATCGGATGCTCCGCTCACCGCATAACACATCAGCAATCCCGTCAGGAACTGAGAACTGAGGGATCCGTCAATTTCTATATTGGAAGGATTCACCGGACCCTTCACTCTCAAGGGAAGTTTGCCATTATTGGATGAAACAGATACACCCAGTTGAGGCAGAATCTGATCAAAAAAATCCATTGGCCTTGAGCTTAAACTACCGCTTCCGGTAATTGTAATATCATTTGAACTCAACGCTGCCAGTGGTGTAAACATGCGGATGCTTAATCCGGATTCGCC
>JBKCGY010000006.1:0-3224 GCA_046303015.1 Bacteroidota bacterium
CCATGAAAACAATACGATCGCTATTGCTGATGCTCTTTTTGAGTCGATGCAACTAGATAAAAGCGGACTCAGCAAAGAGGCATTTCTGAAGGGATGGCAAGGCTACAATAAGATAACACAGCATCATTGCGATATTCAGGAGGGTTTGATTACGATTGTTGATTTTTCAAAACCCTCTAATCAAGAAAGACTTTTTGTGATCGACCTTAACAACAAAAAAATAATACACGCTGCCCTTGTAGCTCATGGAAGGAATAGTGGACTAGTATACGCAAAAAGTTTCTCTAATCAACCGGAAACCTATAAAAGCAGTTTAGGTTTTTACAAAACACTGAATACCTATACCGGCGAAAATGGATTTTCGCTTCGATTGGAGGGGTTGGAAAAAAACATTAATGACAAAGCATATGAGCGGGCTATTGTAATGCACGGAGCCGACTATGTATCCCGAAAATTAGCGAGAGAAAGAGGTTATATAGGCAGGAGTTATGGATGCCCAGCTATCCCTCGTGATATAGCACCAAAGATTATAAAGACAATCAAAAATGGAAGCCTCCTATTCATTTATCATCCCAGCAAAAATTATGATGATCAGTCCAAACTGGTCTAATCGTTTCCTATAATAAGAACCACCAACTGAAAACTTGGATGATAGCACCTATAATATATCCAAGATAGATTTCAAAAGGATGATGATGTAGTCTTTTGATTCTGGCAACAGACACCAGACCGCCCAGCAAAAAAGATAGTCCCAAAACAAAACCATCATTCAGTCTTCCTGCAAATAACATCAGCACCAATAAAGCATTAACCCCGCCAAATCCAATAGCGTGCATGCTGATCTTTATATAATTATTGATTATAAGGGATAGGGAAGCAGTTAAAAATAACGAAAGAAAAAAAGCACGTAATTCAAATGGGTCTTCCAATTTTTTTGAAACATAATAACTCCAGAAAAAGAAAGTGATACAGGCAACATAGGGTATGATTCTTTCCTTTTGAGTTTCCAGTCGGATCGAGGAAATAAACCCAAGGCCTTTTAATAAAATCACGGTCATGAAGGGCAAGAATACAGAAGTTCCTATCACCCTTAATAAGACCAGCAGTTTCTCCTCCGGATCAAAGCCTACGAATATCAAAGGATGAAGATATAAGAGATAGGACGTTATCCAAATAATAAGTATGATAGGGTGAAAAATATAAGAAAGCAGAATCGCTGCGTAGTCTGTAATATTTTTGGGAGATTGTTTTAGATGCAACTTCCCGGTTTGTGTAACTTCCATATAATACTGCTTAAAGATTTATAAACTAAAATATTTTTCTCAAACGGGCAACCGGAATATTCAATTGCTCTCTGTATTTGGCCACGGTTCTTCTGGCAATATGATATCCTTGGCTTTTGAGCATTTCAGTAAGCTGATCATCGCTTAATGGATCATGCTTCTGTTCCCCTTCGATAAGGTCCGTCAATATTTTCTTTACCTCTCTGGTAGAAACCTCTTGCCCCCCCTCCTTACTCAAGGATTCACTAAAAAAATACTTAAGCCTATACGTACCGAATTCTGTTTGTACAAATTTACTATTCGCAACGCGGCTGACGGTTGATATGTCGAGGGCGGTACGCTCAGCAATATCCTTTAAGATCATGGGCTTCAAAGCCAACTCGTCTCCGGTTAGAAAAAAAGCTTGCTGATAATCGATGCTCGCATGCATAGTAAGCAACAAAGTAGTTTGCCTTTGTTTAATGGCATCAATAAACCATCTTGCTGCATCTATTTTTTGTTTGATGAATAAAACAGCCTCTTTTTGACGCTTATCTTTTTTACTACCCATTTCATATTGCAAGAGCATTTCTTTGTAATCATTGCTGATCTTCAGATCGGGAGCGTTCTTGTTATTGAGAGATAATTCTAATTCCCCGTTATTATTGATAACAAAAAAATCCGGAATGACATACGATTCCGCCTTTATATCTGGGCCTAAAGTACCGCCCGGCTTCGGATTTAATTTGGTGATCAACTGTACGGCCTGCCTCACTTCTTCCGGGCTAAGATCCAGAGATCTTTGGATTTTTTCAAAATGCTTCCTTCCAAACTCTTCAAAAAAACGATCCAATATAGCAATGGCTGCATTAACAATTTTTGTAGGCTTCTTTCTTGATTTGTGCCGAAGTTGAATCAATAAGCACTCCTGTAAATCTCTGGCACAAATTCCGTGAGGTTCAAACTGCTGGATCTTATCGATCAAAGATTCAACCTCCGCTTCGTTCGTATCTAAATTCTGTAAAAAAGCCAGATCATTGACTATAGCAGAAGCC
The DNA here is from genome assembly GCA_046303015.1 of Bacteroidota bacterium. Classification (GTDB taxonomy): domain Bacteria; phylum Bacteroidota; class Bacteroidia; order Chitinophagales; family Chitinophagaceae; genus Lacibacter. Next base: position 2,318 of record JBKCGY010000006.1, read on the forward strand.
TCTCTTCTTAAGTAACCATCCTCATCAATACTGCCGACTATTTGCTCTGCAATGATCTGTTGACGATCCTCCAGATCAAGCATGGCAAGCTGCTGAATAAGCAGATCAAAAAAGCTCGACTCCGACTTAATGGGTACGCTTGGCTGATCGGCTGCATGCTGATAAGCCTCCTCTTTGGTTCGATAATCCGCAACGTCATCATCGCTATCTGTAAAGTATTCGCTGATATCTGCCTGTTCATAATCTTCTTCGCTACCATCTGGTTCTGATGAATCATCCGTTTCATATTCTTCTTTATCTTCCTCACCGTATTCCAAATCCTGTCCTTGTTCAAGGGCAGGATTTTCTTCCAGCTCTTCTTTTATTCTTTCCTCCAAGTATGCAGTAGGGACCTGCAGCAACTTCATCAGCTGTATTTGCTGTGGAGATAATTTCTGGAGTAATTTTTGATGTAGTCCCTGACTGAGTGCCATTGAAAAATATTATCTTTATTATACTAATACAATTACAAAATTATTGAATCCTTACCGATAGATGTATTGTATTATGGAATTAATTAGATTTTGCAGTTAAAATATATGCTTGTATGAAATGCCCATAACGAAAATTCGATGCCAACCGGGATAAATATTTAAAGGGCATAACATATGGTAAATAAAGCCATCAAAAAAATATACATATGAAACATACACTATGGATCTCTTTGTTTTGCCTGATGACCTCATATTCGTTTGCACAAAAGATCTTTACGGTAGACTATGAAAGCCGGGCCGATATTAAAGTATTTGTCGTAGATTATGAAAGCAGGGCTGACCTGAAAGTATATAAAGTAGATTATGAAAGCAGGGCCCGCGGAAATGAAGGAAAGTGGTTCTTTGTAGATTATGAAAGTCGGGCGGACAAAAAA
>JBKCGY010000007.1:0-2622 GCA_046303015.1 Bacteroidota bacterium
CCGGGGAAAACAAAGGGCAGTTGCCTATACCTTCTATTATACGACTTCTATCTTTTTGTTCATTTTATTGACGCATCTGATTCAAGATGTAATTCTTGGTCATCATTATCTCTCTCTGGCCGCCAGTTATCTGATGGCGGCTGTTTTAAGTTTTGTCATCTCTTTTATACATGTTTGGGTTTTGATTGGTAAAACTCCATCCGTCAAAGCTGAAGGAATGGAGTGGAGATATATTTTACGAAAGTCATTCCCTTATTTTTCCAACAATGCCATTTTTATTCTGATTGGCACCACCGATGTTTTCATATTAAGTAATTATGTTACGCCTACGGCAATTGGGGAATATTCGGTATTGGTAAAATTTGCAACCTTTATTTCGTTTCCATTGATCGTGATCAGCGGAAATTTTGCACCCAAATTACTTCACTTTTCATCGAAAGATCTATTGAATAAGGAAATTGCAAGATTGACTCGACTTATCTTTTTCGGGTCATTGCTTTTATTTATTTTGGTCTTGTTTGTTTTGCCTTTTGTATTGAATTATTTAGAGTCAGAGATCAGGTATGGATTATGGATCTTTGCTATGATGGGAACAGGGTATTTGTTTAGTGCTTCCTGTGCGATGAATGAGGTCAGTCTTTTGATGCTCGGGCATGAGAAGTTGTATCAAAAGATCATGGCTTTGGCTCTCTTATTGAATTTTGTACTTAATTTGCTGCTGATTCCGTGGTTTGAGGTACTCGGAGCGGCAGCAGCCACCATGCTAACATTGATATTCTGGAATGCATGTGCGGTTTATTTCGCCCGAAAGAAATTAAATCTATCCACCAGTATAATTTAAATATATGATTGACAGCGGCACAGAGGAAATTCATCTAAACAAAGTTTTCAATAATGTATTGTATTTCTTTTTTAGACGTCTTAGAAAGGTATTCTTATGGATTGTCTTCCTGGTCATTGGTGCCATAGGTTTTCATTTTATTCAGACCCGGACCTATAACATCAATTATTTTATAAGTTCCGACTATATAAGCGGACAAAAGATCGATCTCATCCTTACCGATATCAAACACATGCTTGAGCAGAAAAGATATGCTTTGCTGTCTGGCCTGTTGCAGGTTTCCGAGAGTGATTTAAAAAAGATTAAGTCGTTTAAGATTATCATTGAAGATCCGGAATATATGTTGTCTTCCAATGTCAATCCTTCGCCGGGTTTCTATTTTAATGAAACGAATACACAGATTAAAATTTTACTCTCCGATTCTCTAGATGTTAATAAATTGGTAGATGGATTAAATAATTTCATTGCGAGGTCAAATTATTTTCAAAAGATCAAAAAGAATGAACAGGTCGTAATAGACATGGTAAATAAAAATCTGGAAGATCAGAAGGTGGTGCTTGATTCAATGAACCAGATCAACTTAACCAAATTCGTGAGCCCGAATAGTAATACGATATTCGCCAATGATATTTCTGAGATCAAGCGAAATATCTATTCTATAGAAGAGCGACTGATCAATAACAAGCGTGAGCTGGTGAGAATAGAATCACCCGTTAATCTCATCAATTATCCGGTATTGAAAAAGCTGACTTTTCAGGAATCTATTCTAATGGCTTTCCTGAAATCCGTTATTATGATGATCGGTATATCGGTAATCCTTTCTGCATGGGGGGGCATTCGGAAGGCATACAAACAGTTTAAAGAAGCGGAATAAGTTGCAAAATTCATCAAGTGGAGCCATTTAGAATTTCATATGCTAAAAATGAAAGACGTGTTCTGGATGCTTTACTGATCATCATTTTTCTGACTTCATCTTTCGATACGTTACTGAATATTAAGATCGCAGGTTTTTCTATCCGTATTTGTACTTTGCTGATGTTGATGTTTTCAGCATTTATCATTTTCTCCCGTATGATTGTACGGAGTTCTGTACAAATCAAATTCCTTGGGTTCTGGTCATTTGTAATCTGGTTTGTTTTTTTGGTTGCTTTTTTACCGAATAGTATATTATTTACTAGAGGTGTGGGTTATCTGTTCTGGTTGGCTATATTTTTTCTTTTTGCCATTGCCCTGACTATCTATATCCAGGATCTTCTTCATTTTAAAAAGATCCTCTTTATTTATCTCAATTCATTTACTGTTATCGGAATCATTGCCATTATACAGTGGGTTTGCACTTTGGCCGGTTTGGATATGCAGATCAATTATTATTTCAGAAGTGGTATTCCCCGAACGCATGGATTCAGTTACGAGCCTTCTTATTTCTCAACCTATCTCTTCATCCCTTGGGTATTTCAGTTTATGCTTTATTTTACTGATCACCGTGAATTGAAGAAAAAGATTTATAACCGACAGGCGCTGGCCATTTTAACTCCGGTTATGTTCTTATCTTTTTCACGTATGGGGATCTTGCTCATCGTTTTGATTGCAGGGATTAAAGCTCTGGGTATCATCAGAAGTGCATGGGTTAGAAGTATCATCATTCGAAAAGAATATCGGTTTATTAATGTCATACTGGTGGGATTGATGGGCGCTGTATTCTTGGCGCTTCTTAATTTCAAGAAATTCATATCGGTTTTTGAGGGGTTGCCTATATTTTCTCAGTATAGCCATTCGGCCTC
>JBKCGY010000008.1:0-11175 GCA_046303015.1 Bacteroidota bacterium
GGCAATCTGGATGTTAAAAAAATGGCTGGTATATGGAAAGAGAAGAATGTTTATGAGAAGTTGGGGCAAATGATGCTTTCTCCCGATGATCGTTTAATGAATAGGATTGCTATTGACCCTGAAAAATTGATTTATCAGGAAGAATATCTTGACTATAAAGCGGCTGCTTACAGAAAGCCCAATGAACCAAGGTCTAAGTTCATTATAAAAAATGCTGTAAAAATTTATCCTGACACATTAGTATGGGTCCGTGATTTTACCTACAGCTATAATGAGCCCATGAGTGTGCGTTATTTTGCTCATCCTGCTTTTGCTAACTATCCGGTTGTTGGGGTAAACTGGAAACAAGCTTCTGCTTTTTGTATCTGGAGAAGCAGATATTTGAATTCTTTTTTGGAGTCTAAAGGATTTGCTACTGAATCAAACTTCCGCTTGCCTACTGAGGCAGAGTGGGAATATGCGGCTAGAGCAGGCAGATCACAAGCGATGTTCCCCTGGGGAAATTATTATCTCAGAAATCGTAAAGGATGTCTAATGGCTAATTTTAAACCTGGAAGAGGTAACTATCCTGAGGATGGTGGTTTTTATACAGTTAGAGCTGACGCTTATTGGCCTAATGACTATGGTTTATATAATATGGCCGGCAATGTGGCTGAGTGGACTGGGTCTTTATATTATGAGGGGGCTAATAATTTCTCTCATGATATGAATCCGGACATTCGTTACAACGCAAAAGATAGCGATCCTCCTAGAATGAAGCGTAAAGTAATAAGAGGAGGTAGCTGGAAGGATGTTGGTTATTTTCTGCAAACCAGCACCAGGACGTATGAGTATCAGGATACAGCTAAGTCTTACATAGGTTTCAGATGTGTCATTGATCTTCCTCCAACAGTGAGAACAAGATAGTTTCCTTTAATTAACAAAGAAATAAAATCAAGATTTTATAATTAAAATATTCATCATAATAAGTTGATGATACAACAACCATTCCAACCATTTTTTAAACAAAAATTTTATGGCAATTTCTAAATCCACAGAAAAAATCACTAACATCATTGTGTCCGTAGGTGCTGCAGTTGTAATTTTTGGAGCTTGGGCGAAAATCCTTCACCTTGGCTTTGCAGATATGATGCTTACTGTTGGTCTCTTGACAGAAGCAGCAATCTTTCTGGTTTATGCATATCTGTCTACAAAAGGGTATGGTCTTTCTGATCATGGTCCTGCGCCATCCGCAAAAGGTACGCCTGCGCTTGCTTCGTTGGATAAAATGTTAGAGGATGCGGAAATAACACCATCCAGTTTGCGTTCTCTGAGCGATAATTTTCAAAAGTTAAACACTACAGTAGGTGGCATTAAAGATGTTACAGATGTTGTAAGTTCTACCGGTGAGTTGGGTGCTAAGGCTAAAGAGGCTGCCGCTACACTCAATGGCATGAAAGATGCTTATCAACAAGCGGCTGCATCTGCTGCTTCTTTTAATACAGCTGCAGAAAGCACGAAAAACTTCCATGAGCAGGTACAGAACATGACTAAGAATTTAAGTTCTTTGAATACGATTTATGAACTTGAATTACAAGACACCAATAATCACCTGAAAGTGATGAATAAATTTTATGGTAATCTTGCTCAGGCTTCTGAATCACTTATAGGTAGTGTGGATGATGCGAAAAAAGCACATGATCAAATTTCTACTCTGGCTAAGAATTTGGGTACGTTAAACAATATCTATGGCAATATGATCAACGCCATGCAAGGAAGATAATTGTTGACCATCAGTAAATAATATTATTTAAAAGAATAAATTAAAATAAGTCATGGCACTACCCAAAGAGCCCCGGCAGAAGATGATCAACCTGATGTATCTGGTGTTGACTGCCCTGTTGGCCCTTAACGTATCAGCAGAAATCATCAATGCATTTAAAGTGGTGGATAACAGTTTAACCTCAACTAACAGAGTGGTTAATGCCTCTACCGAAACCATTATGGCTTCATTCAAGGAAAAATTAGCGGACCCTTCATCTACGGACAAAGCAAAGATCTGGATGCCCAAAGCAGAACAGGCAGTAAAGATTTCTAAAGCTATATATGAAGACATTAACGCCATAAAGGAAAAAATCAAAATAGGAGCAGGATTTGACCCTTCAAATCCGGATGCCGGATTTAAAGAAGATAATATTGATGTTGCAACGCGTATTATGGATAAGGAAGGAGAGGGAGAAAAATTACGGAAGGCCTTGGAAAAATACAGAACTGACATCATCGCCTTGGATCCTGAGGTTGGCGCAATGTTAAAAGATGTAATTACAAGAACTATTAATACAGAGATTCCAAACTTATCCAAAAAGGCTGATTTGACAAACAAAACATGGACCTCTGTTTATTTTAACATGACACCGACCGTTGCCGCATTGACGATGCTTAGTAAATTTCAGAACGATATAAAAACAACTGAAAACAAGATCGTTAATGAGTTCCATAATCGTGTGGGCCAGGTAGTGGTAAGATTTGACACCTATGCTCCAATTGTTGGTGCTAATTCAACTTATCTTTTTCCTGGACAGGAATTACAGATCTCTGCCGGTATCGGTGCGTTCAGTAAAAATGTTAAACCCATCATAACTATCGGAGGAAGAAATATACCAATGGGAGATGATGGTGTTGCTTTATTTAAAACGAATGTAGGTAATACAAGCAGCTCTGTTCCTATCAAAATTCAATATAAAGATCAAGACGGCAAAGATCAAGTAAGAGATCTGAAAATCGATTACACCGTAGGTGTACCAACTGGGGCATTTGTGAGCGCAGAGAAAGTTAAAGTTTTATATATTGGCCTGGATAATGAACTTGCCATTTCTGGTGGCAATGTTGGAGATGAAAAAGTTACGGCTACAATAAGTAATGGATCTTTAAGAAAAATCGGTCCTGGTCGTTATATCGCATCTCCTTCATCACCCGGTACGGCTAACGTTACTGTAAATGCGGATGGTAAGACTGCAGTTTTCACTTTCCGTGTTAAGTCTGTTCCTGACCCTACTCCTATGGTAGGTTCAAGTACAGGTGGACGTATTCCTGCCAATGTGTTTAAAGCCCAGATGGGTATTCGTGCAGATTTGAAAGACTTCGTTTTTGAAGGAGTTAAATATGATGTTGTTAGTTATACGTTTTATGCAACAGGTGCTGGATTCATGGAATCTCCCGGTGTTAAACCCGGTATTCGTGGTTTCTCTTTTGAACCCGTTCAGGATATATTAAACAGATGTAGACCCGGCACAACGGTGGTATTAGATGAGATTAAAGCAGTTGGACCCGATGGTACCACAAGAAAACTGCCTACCATTGCGTTTAATTTGTACTAAATTATAATTTATGATAAGGAAATTTGGTTATTGTTTCGCCTTACTAGTTTTTCTTTCTTCTTTACATGCCGAGGCACAAAAGAAAAAGAAAACGACTACTACCAAAGCCAAGACAAATGCTAGCACAGAGTCTTCTGGTTACGGTGGCCAAGATGCGTCTTCTGGTTATGGTGGTTCAGGGTATGGTGGTAATAATAGTTCCGGAGGTGGTTCTGGTTACGGCTCTACGAATAGTAATCAACCACAACCTACCAATCAGCCCAAAGCAAACATTCCTTATGAGGTAGTAAAAAGTACGGGTGGTAATCCGGCATTAGATTCTGTTCTGCCCTCATTAAGAAATGACGCATCCATTGAAAGATCACTTATTAAGGATCGTCAACCCTTAACTTTTGAGCATATCAGGGAAGATGACGCTATTTATCGCCATAAAGTATGGAGAGAAATAGATACAAGAGAAAAATTAAACCTAGCTTTCCGTAATGCTTCTAATGAAGATAATGGCAATCAAAGATTTATATCCATTCTTTTAAAGGCAATACGCAACAGAGATGTTGTTGCTTTTGACGCTTCCTTAGATGATCGTTTTACAACTCCGCTAACACCTGACCAAGTACTAAATACCTTTTCAGGAGGACTTGATACGGTGCCGGTTACCGACATGAACGGAGATATCATAAAGTATAAGATCATGCCCAAGGAGATTGACCCGGACAGTATTTATAAATTTAAGGTCAAAGAAGAGTGGGTATTTGATAAAGAGTCCTCCCGTTTATTTGTTCGAATACTTGGAATTGCGCCTATGAAAAGGCTGACCAGGAGTGATGGGCAGGACCTTGATCCAGCCAATCCTGAATATTTGCCACTTTTTTGGGTTTACTATCCTGATTGCAGAGGAATCTTATCTAAATACGATGCATATAATGGGAAAAACTATGGTGGAAGGATGACTTGGGAAGAACTTTTCGAAAACCGTATGTTCGCCAGTTATATTACTAAAACTACGCTAGACAATCCATTCGACAGAACTTTGAAGTCGTATATCAAAGACCCCCTTTATCGCTTATTAGAAGGCGAAAATATTAAGGATAAAATATTTAATTACGAGCAAGATCTTTGGTCTTATTAATTCCATAGAAGCTCTGTTCATTATAGAAAAAGCCGCCATGTGGCGGCTTTTTCTATAATACCATTATTCTAAATAATCCCAAATTGTTTAAAAAAATAAAGACCTAAAGTCTTGCAAATTGATCAGTCGTGCATTATCTTTGTTATGGTTTTTCATAGGATATTGGATTTTAAAGACGGGGCTGGATTTCTATCCTGCCCCCTTTTTATTTAAGTAATTCCATATTTTATCGGTTTTGTCTTTCCCGATACAACTCAGGATTTTATCATAACCCGCGGATCGTACCCCCTCAATCGACCTGAATTTTTTTAATAATTTTTCAATGGTGTTTTTACCGATACCCGGCAATATTTCCATTTCATTTTTCAATAGGTTTTTACTTCTGGTATGGCGGTGAAACTGTATCCCAAACCGATGAACTTCATCCCGCACTTTTCGAATAAACAAAAGAACAGGGTCGTTCATTCCTAACTGCAAGGGATGTGAATCGCCTAAGAAGAAAATATTTTCCTCTCTTTTGGCTAGTCCGATTAAAGTTAATCGGTCAGACAAATCGAGCGCACGGATACTTTCTGCTGCTGCGTTTAATTGCCCCTTCCCTCCATCTATAATTATGAGTTGGGGTAAGGATTGATTTTCTTTTAATAACCTGCTATATCTTCTGAAAACCGATTCTTTCATTGTTGAAAAATCATCAATTCCTTCAACAGAGCGAACATGAAATTTGCGATAATCTTTTTTTGAGGGGGCGCCATTCCTGAAACAAACCATTGCCGATACGGGGCTACTTCCCTGAAAATTAGAGTTGTCAAAACATTCAATATGGGTGGGCAATTCTTTTAATGAGAGCTTTTCCTGCATTTGATTCAACAAGACTGAACCATCTATTTTTTGATGACCAATCAAAAGGGCTTCTTTCATTTTATCTTCCTTTTGAAGGTGGCGTACATTGATAGCCGCCATTTCAAGCAACTCAAATTTAGCTCCTCGCAAGGGAACGGATAATTTGACCCCGGCATCTATCCAGTTAATTGCAAAAGGAACGATGATTTCGCCGGCCTTACTTTTAAATATGGATCGTATATTGTTGATTAAGGATGACAAAATTTCTTCATCATCTTCCTCTATCTTAACTTTTAACTTTGTGTTGTCTGATTGTATTACTGCACCATTCCTTACCATGAGATAATTTACATATACCCGTTCTCCTTCTCTCAAATAATAAAACACATCCGCTTCCTGAACTTTTGCATTAACCACGATAGATTTTGACTGGAAATTTTCGAGAAACGAGATCTTCTTTTTAATGATTTCCGCTTTTTCAAATTTCATTTCATCGGCAAGACCATTCATCTCTTTTTTTAAAAATCGTATAACGGGGCTGATATTCCCATTAAGTATATGCCTGATTTGATTTATTTGATCCATGTAGTCTTCCTCACTCTGTAATCCCTCGCAAGGCCCTTTGCAATTTCCTACCTGATATTCGAGACAAATTTTAAATTTCTTTGCTTTTATGTTTGCCTGATTCAATAATAAGTTGCAATTTCTGATCGGTAAATTCTGTCTGATAAAGCCGATCAATTCCCTAACTTTTCCGGCAGAAGTAAAGGGCCCTAAATACGTGGACCCATCATTGATTTTTTTTCTGGTTAGAAATATTCTTGGGAAAGGTTCTTTTTTGATAACGATATAAGGATAGGTTTTATCGTCTTTTAATTCAATATTAAAGATCGGCTTATATTGTTTTATCAGTGTGTTTTCTAACAGAAGTGCATCAGCCTCCGATTGCACAATCGTATATTCTATTTTATCAATACGCCTAACTAATTCAAGGGTTTTTCTGTTCTGGCTTTTTCCAGAAAAATAACTACTCACCCTTTTTTTAATATTTTTCGCTTTCCCTACATAGATGGGTTCACCGGCCTGATTATAATACCGATAGACACCGGGCAGCTCGGGTAGAGACCGTATGATATCTTTGATATTTTCCTTCAACGACAAATTATTGCCAGATTATTTTTTCTGTAATAGTTGACTTTTCAGCTGTATCGTTGTCGTATCCTGTGATAATCACACAACCCTTATTGTGTGTCCAGAGCAATTGTTTTTTTTCTTCCGTATCGGGAGCGCTGAGATGTCCGCTTATGTATATCTGGTATATCGAATTGTTTTCAGGTTTAACATAAACATCAATTTGACTGACGGGCTCTGCAGTATCCTTTGCCTGATAAGTTATTACAACATAACCAATACTTGCATCCGCAAAACTCGTCTCTCTATATTTTAATTCTAATTGTTCTTTACTGATAGATGGGATCATAAATGGAGTAAGATGTTCCCTTAATGATACTTTATTTAAGTAAGTAGAGTCCGGATTTCTACCGTTCATTTCAGTAATCTTTAATAAACCATAAGGTATAGAATCCAGTGTCTTTAATTGTCCTTTTAGATAGCCCAGAACGTCAATGGCGGGGTATGGACTCTTTTTTTCTGACATTTTACAGGCGCTGCCCCAAAGGATGATTAACAAGAAACTGATATATTTATTACACTTCCACATCCTGTAAAATTATAATAATTGAATCTGATTTAGACATTTCTAAATCATTAGAAGATGTTTTTAATAACCCCTATTTTTATTCCATAGTCCATCAGATGTTCTCTATATGGGCTGGCACCAATGTTATTGGAGAGAAGCTGATATCTGAATTGGGGACCCGCTTGAATATCGAAAGAGCCTGCATTCAGCCGAAAGAAACACTCAATTCCCGTAAGTACATTAAATCTTCTGTACAAATAAGGGTCGACCGGAATCTGATCTTTAAACTCTGAAGTGATGAGATTAGAATTGGAATAAACAGAAAAACTCGGTTGAAGCGAGGTAGATATGTAAAATGAAATCTCCTTATTTCCGCCCAACTTGTATTCCAGTTCAATGGGAATAGAAAATCTGAAATTTTGGTTTACATTTCTTTTGCCTTTCAATGTATTTGATTGTGTAATATCTTCCTCTGCCGGACTATTATCTTTAACGGATTTAATAGGTGTAATCAGTTCGTTATTGTTGGAATTTTTTCGCTCATAACTGGAAATGTTGACTTGAACCCCACTTTTCAGCGCCCATCTTTCATTGATAGGTTTCCGCAATGCCAGACCGGCTTCTATTGCGGAAGATGGGATGAACAAAGATGAAGAGTCGGAGGGAATATCAGTATTGGAAGATGGTAAATTATGAACCTTGGCTCTTCTATAATTCACAGAGGGCGTAACATAGATTTGAACGGCACTAAAAATATTTTCGGGAGCCATTTCATTTTTGTGAGCAAGACTTTGTTCGTGAAGCTTAGCGCTAACAGATGATGGCCCTACCTTTTCTGTGAGGTCAAAGCCTTTTTCATGAGGTGCAAAATTTACGCCTCCCATCTTTTTTCTTAAGGCATCTATTTCGATCGGAGGATGAATATGATTCACATATACATTAGAAAAGGCATTCAGTACGGGTCGTGCTTCTAGTAAAACCGGCGATAAAGTAGATTCGTCATTTGCAATTTTTCTTTGCGACCTTTTGGTTGTATATAATGCATTTGGGTTGTTATCGATATGGCTTCCGGAATTCGGCACATTTACTTTCCGTGTATGAATATTGAGATCGATTAATAATGTACGATTCGTGATAGGTAACGGGGGAAATGAAAATAATATGATTAGCGGTAAAAGGAGGATATAGTTTAGTCGAGGGTGAAAAGACCTTGCTAACTCAACCTGTATGGAATCCCACACTTTATCAGAAGGATGGAGTCTTGTTACGGAGATCTTTTCCTTAATGATTTCTTCAAAAGATAAATCCTCTTTCATAACCTTCTATAAAAACATCTTAATATTTGATTTTAAGATCTCTTTTTTTGTCGGGCCGGTTCAATGATATGCAAACGAATCAGCATTCTTTCAAGCATTTGTTTGGCGCGTACATATTGAGAGCGACTTGTACTCTCTTCAATATTCAGCATTTCGGCAATTTCTTTATGGGCATATCCTTCAATGGCATACAGATTAAGAACGGTTCGATACCCTACAGGCAACATTCTGATACACTCAATGATATCCTTGCTATGTAGTTGGGTTGTCTGTTTTTCCTTCTGCACAATACGTTCGGCCATAGGTATCACGTCAACACAATCGCTGAATTTTCTATTTTTTTTCAGTTGATTGATGCTGGTGTGTATAACGACCTTTCTGATCCAGCCTTCAAGCGACCCTTTGCCTTCATACTGATGAATATGGCTGAAAATCTTAATAAAACTTTCTTGCAACATATCCTCAGCATCTGCTATATTCTGCGCAAATCTGTAACAAACAGGGAGCATTTTAGCACTATATTTTTCATACAATGCCTTTTGGGCCACCTGGCTTTTATTCCGACATCCTTTTACGATTGCTTCTTCTGTCATCTACAAAATTTGCAATCTCCAAGATAGACAATTTGTATGGGAAAAACGTTGCTTTCAAAGAAGATTTTTATATTAAAGGAGTGATATCTCAATGTGATACCCGAATGGTAAGACTGACATTTCTCCCCCCTGCTGAAAGACCTGAGGCAAATACCCGATATCGGGCATCTAGTATATTTTCCACTGCCAATTGTATCGATACCTTTTTTATTGGGCTATAGCTGGCTCTCATATTGAGCGTGTGCCATGCTAATGCCCCTACCGGTGAAGTGTATTGTACATTATCTTCTCCGTCCGGATTGTAATCTTCCAACTTTTTTGCACCATTCCATAGTATAAAAAAATCAGTCGTTAGTTGATCGGTTTGGTAGGTAATATTAAATTTCCCAAACAAAGGGGGTATGTGATCCATTGGACGAGTGCGTACAAATCTCTTAACCAGGAGATAGGTGCCATCCGCTTGTTTTTCATAAACATCGGAGGCTTCACCGTCATAAGAAACAAATCTTCCTTTTGTGAAATTCAGATTTGCATCGGCTGTTAAATTTTTCCCCATTTTTATCTGGATAGCAAGACTGTAGCCATATAAAAAGGCATTATTTACATTGAGATTTGCTAAAGTTTGAGACATGACTCCGTTATATAAAACAGAATCCTGTCCATTTAATGGCAGAGGCGCTTTAGCAAGTGCATTCGTAAATCGTGTATAAAAGAGGTTGCCATCCAGTTTGATTTTTTGAAGAAAGGTTTTGGTTACAGTCAACTCTGCATTATAGGTTCTTTCAGGTTTAATATCAGGGTTGGGAATAACCAACTGATTTCGTGCGGTATTTGACTCAAAGATCTTAGATAGATCATCTACATTCGGTGCCCTGAAGCCTCCTGAGAAATTCAAGCTGATTCGACTATTTTTTTCAGGTAAAAAAACCAAACCTATATTTCCTGTTAAGGCATTGTTTTTTTGGATGATCTTTTCATAAGGCAAATTAAAAAAACTATTGTCCGATAGGGTTGATTGTAAACTCGTATACTGCCATCTGATTCCATCATTAAGAATCCATTTATTGTGGATCTTGTACAGATGCTGAGTATAAATGGCCGCATTCCATTGCTCATTCATGCCATCAGGATAGCGTGTATCAAGTTTTGTAGAGCTGCCGGTTCTGATGTCTGTTCTTTTGGCTATTGAAGTTAACGTATTCCATTGTCCGTCCGTTCCGATTGTCCATTCATGCTTATTATTGATTTTTCTTACATCTATTGTCCAGCCGGCAATACCTACTTTTTCCTTTCTCTCATCTAGGCGATCGTATCTTTTGAATTCGCGTTGAAATCTGCTTTCCTCCACATACTGATAGTTCACGAGAGCTCTTACCTGATCAAACAATCCTGTTTTCCCAATCTGTATTTCATAGGTGCTGAATAATCTTGTCTGAGGACCGTAATACCATTCTGCCCATCGTAGGGTTTGTCCTATTGTTCCGCCAAAATCTCTTTTATCCTGCAATCGATCGTATCTGGGTATATTCGTTGTGTTTGAGAATTGAATATTCAATCCATGACTTATTTTTTTAGACGGCTGATAAAGGATCTTTTGTAATATATCCCATTGTTTATAACCCGAAAATTTTTGTACCAAAGGGTTGCTGTTTTTTATGACGGTGTCCAGGCCATTGATCTGGGTGATGAAGGAATCTCTTTTCCCGAAATCAGGAAAATCGGGATGGCCCGATCTGCCCATGGTAAGATCTCCGAAATCGCTAAAAGTATAGGATTGCAGCCATGCCCATTTTTTACCTCCAATATTCAGATCCGCATGAATGGTCTTTTCATTATTCACACTGCTATAGCGCGTAAAATAATTGCCGATCACATTTTTTTTAATACTGTCATAAGAAAGTTTTGGTTGCCTCGTTCTGAAATATACTGCGCCGCCTAATGCATCACTGCCATAAAGAGTAGAAGAAGGTCCGTACATGATCTCAACGGCTTCAAGCATGTTTGGGTCTACTGTAATTACATTCTGCAGGTGCCCCGAACGGTAAATAAGATTATTCATACGTAGGCCATCAACCACCAGCAAAATCCTGCTGGCTTCAAACCCCCGAATGACCGGGCTACTTCCTCCTTGCTGACTTTTTTGCACAAAAACATTGCCAGTGCTCATCAGCAGGTCTCCTGTATTTTGAGCATTGACACGTGATATGTATTGATATGAAATAACATCGACCTTTTGTGC
>JBKCGY010000009.1:0-2665 GCA_046303015.1 Bacteroidota bacterium
TGGCACGAACCAGTGAAATATTTTCGCCGGCCCATTCCTGCATTTCTTTCAGAGTAACACCGGTTACCACACTCACGATCAGCTGGCGAGAAGGATTTAAAGTGGGTTTAATCTGCTGTATAACTTCTTTTATTTGATAAGGTTTTACAGAAAGAATTATCAAATCGGCATATCGAACCGCTTCTTCATTATTATTGGTCACCATCACTCCCCGTTGTTCAATTTCCTGAAGTGTTTGAATATTTCTTTTAGTAATAATCAAATGACTGGGATTGACAAATCCACTTTTTAGCAATCCTTCCGCAATGGCAATACCCAAATTTCCTCCCCCGATAATGGCGATCTTCTTGTTCATTTCTTAGCATTTAAAATACAAAATACAAATATTCTCCTTTACCTCTAATGAAAGGCATCATGTAAAATTACATTTGTAAAATAAGAGAGATTAAAAAACCCTGTCCTGCAGTTCAGTAGTTCCCTTAATCAGCGTCTCATCAAAAACGAGTTCTTTGCTGGCCAATGCTTCTCTTAGCACATCATTGATCGTAATAACCCCTCTAAAAACTTCATCATCAAAAACCACCAGATATCTTGTTTTATGATCATTGAGCATGTGCATACAAGATTCCACCGTTTCCTGAGGGGAAACAAAAGGGAGCGTACTACTCATCACTTCTTTTACCGGTGTTGTATCGCTATGTAATCCCTTAAGAATTACATTACGACTATATTCGCGTTCTGAAAAAATTCCCTGAAATTTTTCATCTTTTATCACAACCAGATAGCTGAGATTAACCGCATTCATTTGCTGAAGCGCTTCCAATACTTTTTTGTCGGGATCTATTTGATTAAAAACCGGTGTTTTTTTATTGAGTATATCCAGTACTGTCCGCATGATTTATTTTTTTGTAAAATTAGTATAAATCAATGGTTTGCAATTAATTTAGCCAGAGAAATTAGCATACTTTATTTTTGCTGAAATTCTTAAACCCATATCAATGCCTTCTAAAAAAACAAATCCCAAAAAGAAACCGGTAATCCTAATCACAAATGATGATGGCATTACTGCGCCGGGCATCAAACACCTGGTGGAAGCTGTAAAAGATCTGGGTAAAATTATTGTTGTGGCACCCGACAAACCTCAAAGTGGTATGGGTCATGCCATTACCATTGGCTCCCCACTGAGATTACACAAAGTTCATCAATTTGAAGGAGTCGAATCCTGGCAATGTAGTGGGACACCTGTTGATTGTGTAAAATTGGCGGTCGACAAAATCCTGCACAAAAAACCCGACATCTGTTTAAGTGGAATTAACCATGGTGCTAACCATAGCATTAATGTTATTTATAGTGGTACCATGAGTGCTGCTATCGAAGCCAGTATTGAACAAATACCCAGTATAGGCTTTTCCTTACTCAATTTCAGTATGGAAGCCGACTTCACAGCCGCAAAAAAATATGCCAGAATTCTGGTGGAGCAATTATTGAAATTAAAGATTAAGAATCCTCATCTTTGCCTAAACGTAAATATTCCTAATGTTGATCAAAGTCTTATAAAAGGGATCAAAGTTTGCCGTCAGGCTTACGCGAAATACGAGGAAGAATTTGATGCCAGAAAAGATCCACATGGAAGAACCTATTATTGGCTGACCGGTGAATTTAAAAATTTTGACAAAGGGAAAGATACGGATGTATGGGCACTGAACCATAATTATGTGAGTGTGGTACCCGTTCAATATGATTTAACGGATTATGAGTTAAAAAAAGATTTAGAAAATAAATTAAAATGATGATGCTGAAATTAGATAGATATCCCTTTGGAATTGTGATTGGCGCCCTGGCTCCTATTTTAGGAATTTTACTTTATTACTTCCTCAAAGTTGACCCCTCAGTAATCAGCTTTCCCCAGTTTCTGAGTTATTTCTTCGAGCAAAAAGCATTTCTTACCGCAGTAGGAAGCCTAAGCCTTATTGCCAATATCATTTTATTTACCCTGTTTATTAATAGCCGTAGAGATAAAACAGCTATCGGTATTTTTGCGATGACAGTCATGTATGGTCTGATTATTCTGTATGCGAAGTTTTTCCTTTAGTTGAACTTTCTTAAACTTACTCACAACTGTTTGTAAAACAATTTTTTATATCTTTTAAAAAATGTCTAATTTGTGGCAACAAAAAATAATCTTGTGATTATGAGAAAACTTATCCTCTTTCTTCTTTCCATCATTCTTATATCAACCACAACCATTGCCCAGCAAAGAGTCAAAAAAGTACTATTTCAGGGTTTCTGGTGGGATTACTGGAACAGCAATTTCCCCAACAAATGGTCTGATTATTTAACAGAGCTCACACCTCGCCTGAAAGCAATAGGGATTGATGCGGTCTGGATACCCCCAGCTGTCAAAGGCAGTAATACATCTAATGTCGGGTATAATGTTTTTGACCATTATGATCTGGGAGATAAGTATCAAAAAGGGGGTACGCTAAATACACGTACCAGAATGGGCAACAAGGATGAATTGTTACGGATGATAGCCGTGATGCATGCCAATGGAATCGAAGTCATCAATGATGTAGTATTGAATCATGTCAATGATGCCGGCACCAATAACGGAACCGGAGGAAGAGATCCACAAAGCCCATTTTCCATTGCCAATGCTAATGGA
>JBKCGY010000010.1:0-23415 GCA_046303015.1 Bacteroidota bacterium
ATATTTGTTGGTTCTTAAGTAAAAAATTAATTTTTCATTTCCCATACTTTTTAACTTAATTCGCTTTGTGAAAATATTAATCATTCAGACGGCATTCATTGGAGATGTGATTTTGGCTACCGGAGTAGCTGAATCTATTCATGCCCATGATCCTTCTGTACAGATTGATTTTCTGTTGAGAAAAGGCAATCAGGGATTGTTCAATCATCATCCTTTTATTCATGAAGTGCTGATTTGGGATAAGAGTGAAAATAAAATCGCCAATCTTTTCAAATTGATTCAGCGAATTAGAAAAGCGAAATATGATCACGTGATCAATCTGCATCGTTTTGCCAGTTCCGGATTGATTACCGCTTTGTCGGGTGCCGTTAATACGGTCGGCTTTAATAAAAATCCACTCTCCCTATTTTTTAAACGATCTTATCCGCATCAGATCGGAAGAAAAGGAGACGTGTTTGAACATGAAACCGATCGCAATTATGCTTTACTGAATGATATTATAAGCGCTGAAAAAAAGTTGCCCCGATTGTATCCTTCATCGCAGGATTTTGAAAAGATTACACCTTATCAGCAAGTATCCTATATCTGTATAGCACCTTCCTCCGTATGGTTTACCAAGCAATGGCCCGAGGCGAAATGGATCGAACTGATCAATATGATACCGGAAAATTATACGATTCATTTACTTGGTGCACCATCGGATAAAGCCCTCTGCGAAAGGATCGTACAAAAATCACAGCGTACGAATATCAATTCTCTTTGCGGGCAGTTGAGTTTTCTAGAGTCAGCAGCCCTCATGCAAAAAGCAACCATGAACTATGTGAATGATTCGGCTCCCATGCACATGGCTTCTTCCATGAATGCTCCAGTAACGGCTATTTATTGCTCAACGATTCCTGAGTTTGGATTCGGCCCATTATCGGATCAATCTCACATCGTAGAAGTGCAAGAAGATCTTTCATGCCGTCCTTGTGGATTACACGGATACAAAGCTTGCCCCAAAGGACATTTTAAATGTGCTGAACTAATCGATCCGAAAAAGATCCTTGAACAAACCTTATACACTCACATTAAAATCTCTTAACGCATCGTTGAGCGATGTTTTAAGATCGGTACTGCTTTTTCTCTGTCCGATGATCAAAGCGCAATTCACACCATACGTTCCTGCAGGAAATTCTTTTTGATAGGTGCCGGGAATGACCACACTTCTGGCTGGAACTCTTCCTTTCATTTCAATCGGTTCTTTTCCGCTTACATCAATAATTTTGGTGGATTGTGTTAATACGACATTAGCTCCGAGCACAGCTTCTTTTTCAACGATGACTCCTTCTACTACAATACATCTGGAACCAATAAAGCAACCATCTTCAATAATCACAGGAGAGGCTTGTAAGGGCTCAAGTACCCAGCCGATTCCTACACCACCACTCAGGTGTACATTTTTCCCTATCTGAGCACAACTTCCTACAGTTGCCCATGTATCCACCATCGTACCTTCATCTACATAAGCACCAATATTTACATAGCTGGGCATCAGCACCACATTTTTACCGAGATAGGCGCCATATCGGGCAACGGCATGAGGTACGGCTCTTACTCCCAGACTCTGATAGTTTTTCTTGAGGAGCATTTTATCGTAAAACTCGAAGGGAGTCAGATCCCATGTCTTCATCTCCTGAATGGAGAAATACATTAAAATGGCTTGTTTGACCCATTCATTCACTTTCCATCCATTTGCTGTTGGTTCCGCGGTTCTCAAACGACCTTTATCTACCTCTTCAATGACGGCTTTTACGGTTTCCCTATATGAATCTTGTTTTAATAATTCCCGGTTACTCCAGGCTTCCTGAATGATTGTTTGCATGCTGAAATTTTGTGCGAAAATATTAATTCTAAGAATAAGTATAAGAATTCGAAAGCCGCCAACATAATATGAGGCGGCTTTCGAAGCATTCGTTATGAATAAAAGCGGTAATTATAGTTTAATCTTTACATCTTCAAGCCAGTACGAAATTTCTCCACTTGCTTTATCCTGAACTGCCACAAGTCCAACCCCTTTGGCATAATATGCGTAATCCTGATTGTCAATTTCAGTTTTTAATAAGCCTGTGTAACTACAGAAGGGTGTTTTTAAGCTGGCATTAATTGAAACCACTTTCCATTGCTGTCCCTGTCTTATCCATTGTTGTCCTACAAAGGGTCTGTAAGGTAGATACAGGCCATCGTAATTGGAATTTGGGTCATATTCACGAAGGTCGCCGCTGGAAGTAACATAGCCATATATCCAGCAAAAATCATTGAAGGCGGATAATACGGAAGCATCGTCAAATTCACTTGAAACATATGATCTGCCATTAATGATGGTTTCTTTGGTCACCCTAACCCTGAATGAACCATCAAAGAGTCCATTCGTGTTTATATTCCATTTCCACTCATCGCCAACGGAAAAAGGATACCAGTAATTGGAGGAAGAGGTTTTACATGGGTCTGTATGAAAAGGACCGGTACTGTCTTCCTTTGAACTGCCTTGACAACCCCCAAGCATCAAGGATATCAAGATCAGAAATAGTAGATTAGTTGCTTTCATAAAAAATATTTGGTTAAAAGACAAACATAAGATAATTGGTTACTATAAAAAAATGGTTTTAATAAATGATAAGATGTTAAGAAAGCTTTCATCTTTCCTACTTTTGTCTTTATGATTGATTTTTCGGCACAAGAGCGGGAGATATTGCATCTGGTGGGTCGGCAGGCAGACGGCTCTGGCCTTGTTTGTTATATCGTGGGTGGTTTTGTGCGAGATAAAATATTGGGAAGACCCTGTAAGGATATGGATTTTGTTTGTGTGGGAGATGCGTTATTGCTAGCGGAATCAGTGGCTGCCGAGATTGGCCCGACTGCTCATGTGTCTTTTTTTAAAAATTTTGGCACTGCCAATGTTAAGTTCCATGAATACGAACTGGAATTTGTAGGCGCTCGAAAAGAGAGTTACCGCACTGATAGCCGAAAACCGAATGTGAGTCCGGGCACCATCGAAGATGATCAGCATCGCCGCGACTTTACCATTAATACCCTGGCGGTTTCTGTTAATAAAGAAAATTTCGGAACATTATTGGATACCTTCGGTGGCTTGCAAGATCTTCAGGATAAGATCATCCGTACGCCCTTGCAGCCCGAACAGACTTTCAGTGATGATCCACTGCGCATGATGCGGGCTATTCGCTTTGCCAATCAGTTGAATTTTACCATTGATGACAACACATGGAACGGCATTAAAGCTTCTGCGGATCGAATAAAAATTATTTCCAAAGAACGGATTGCCGATGAACTGAATAAAATCATTCTTTGCAAAAAGCCATCCTATGGATTCGATCTCTTGTATCAATCCGGGTTGCTGAAATTATTTTTCCCTCAGATGATTGCACTGGCAGGTGCCGAATATATTGACGGGAAAGGGCATAAGGATAATTTTTACCATACGCTTCAAGTGCTGGATAATATTTCTCAAGTAACGGATGACCTGTGGTTAAGATGGGCCGCCATCTTACACGATATTGGTAAACCAAAGACCAAACGATTTGAGGAAGGTCATGGCTGGACATTTCATGGGCATGAAGTGGTGGGTGCCCGTATGGTACCCGGTATTTTCAATCAGCTTAAACTTCCCATGAATGAAAAAATGAAATTCGTACAGAAGCTGGTGGAGTTGCATTTAAGACCTATCAGTCTGACTAAAGAAAATATAACAGATTCGGCTATACGTCGTTTGCTTTTCGATGCGGGCGATGATTTTGAAGCATTGATGATGTTGTGCGAAGCGGATATTACTTCCAAAAATGCGTTTAAGGTAAAGCGTTATCTCCAAAATTTTGAAATGGTGAGAGTGCGTTGCAAAGAAGTGGAAGAGAAGGATCATATTCGTAACTGGCAGCCTCCGATTACCGGTGAAGTGATTATGCAAACATTTGGATTAACGCCCTGTAAAAAGGTGGGTGATATAAAAAATGCAATTAAAGATGCGATGCTGGATGGTGTTATTCCCAATGAATATGCTGCGGCTTTTGCGCACATGCTTAAGCTCGGAAGCGAAATGAATCTTGCGCCTGTGAAAGATTAAAGTTACCTTTATATTTGTCTTTAAATCATCAATGATGGCACTGTTAAAATTCAGGGTTTACTGGGAAGAGGATGAAGCTACGTATCGGGATGTGGTGCTTGCTCATAAACAAAGTTTTGAACAATTGCATCTAATTATTTTGAAAGCATACGAGTTTGACACCAAACATCAGGCTACTTTTTACAGAAGCAATGATTTCTGGCAAAGAGGCAGAGAGATTAGTCTAGAAGTGTATGATAAGTCTTACAAAGTAGCTCCTTTACTCATGCACGATACTACGATTGGTAGTGAGATCAAAGATCCCAATCAGAAATTCATTTATCAGTATGATTTTGCAAAAGGCTGGACTTTTTTGGTTGAACTGATTCAGGTGATTAAAGATGCGGATCCGAAAATGGAATATCCGGCAGTTGTACGTAAAGAAGGACTGGGTCCCAGTCAGTATGGTACGAAAGATCTTGTGACGAGTCGCCTCACTGAAATGGAAGAAAAATATGATTTGCAGTCTGATGCCGAAGGATATGGGGAAGAAGGGGAGGAGGACGAAACGGATGCTTCAGGAGAAGAAGATACTTTGACGGATGATCAGGAAGAACAATTTTAAATCATAGGCCAGTTCCGTTCTGTACAAACCGAAGGGTCCGATGCAAAAGAAAGTTATACTTATTACCGGCCCAACGGCAGTTGGGAAAACGGCTCTTGCCATTGAAATAGCACGTCAATTTCAAACTGAAATTATTTCTGCGGATTCAAGACAATGTTATTCCGAATTAAATATCGGTGTAGCCAGACCTACTAAGGAGGAGTTAGCAAAAGTGCCTCATCATTTTATTGCTTCTCACCGAATTGAGGATACTATTACTGCTGCATACTTTGAACAGTTTGCTTTAGGTATTACTGATGATATCTTCAGACGGAAAGATGTGTTGGTAATGGCCGGAGGCACCGGTTTATATGTGAAGGCTTTTACGGAGGGCCTTGATGAGATTCCTGCCGTAGATCCTGGGCTAAGGAATCGTATGGTTGCGGGATATGAAATGAAAGGCATTGAGTGGTTGCAGGGAGAGATAAAGCGAATGGATCCTGAGTATGCCTCCAGGGGTTCGATGCAGAACCCGCAGCGTATGCTGCGGGCACTGGAGGTAATGATAGGAACGGGTCATTCTATCTTATCTTTTCAGTTGAAAAATAAAAAACAACGCCCTTTTTCTTTGATCCATATTCGGCTGGATCTTCCCAGGGCGGAATTGTATACACGGATCAATAATCGTGTTGATCAAATGATACAAATGGGACTATCGAAAGAGGTTGAATCTTTGTATTCATTTCGTCATTTCAATGCCTTGCAAACCGTAGGCTATAAGGAGCTGTTTGATTATATGGAGGGTAATTGTAATTTGGATGAAGCCGTCGAATCTATCAAAAGAAATACCCGACATTTTGCAAAAAGACAGTGTACCTGGTTTGCCCATCAATTGCCTTCAGAGGTCTTCCATCCGGAGGATCTTCAAAAAATATCAGAATACATACATTCAGAATTTACATCCGATCGTCATTAAGATTTGCCCTGTTGCATTACGGGATGTTGCAAAGGGATACACATTCCCAGATAGAATATATGGGAAATGAATGCCATCGCTGATGGTATGACTATAGGTTAAATCTGCAAAAACACCTTTATCTCTGTAGCCGATTCCTAATGACGGAATAATTTGATGGCCTTTTACCTCAGGTAATGCATTTTTTTCAAAAGGAGATTGCTGATAACGAAAGCCTCCTCTGAACATAAGAGTATGAAATTTCAATTCACCCCCTATGCTGAAGTTAAAGGCAGGCCTGTATAACGCTTTGATGTCTTTATTGAGCCCGGAGTAAAATGCGGAAGTCATTGGATTGTTTTCCGTATTGGAGGCGGTGTAGCGTATGGCCCGATGATTTACGAAATCTACGGCGGCTGTTATCATCGCTCTTTGTTTTTTTACATTATCTGTTTCTCTGAAGATATAAGCTATCGCCAGTGACATTTGCCAGGGTGTAATCAGATTATAATCATAGGTGTAAAGTTCTCCATTATTTACATCTCGTGTTGAAGCGGTAAATTGCTCCGGCTTGGTATCGTTATTATGGATCTGCTTTGCGTAATTCTCTACGGATGTTTCCAGTTGTGCATCCGCACTTCGGGTAAGTGTGTAGAAAGAGGGGGACTGAAAATTGAATCCTATCCTGAAATACTCAAAAGGTTTATATAGAATGCCGCCCCGAAATAAAATGCCCGCCCCTTTAGTAGTAATTTGTTCAGTATAGGTGAATGCATCAAAATCGTTATCGGTATCATTGCTAATATCCTTTTCCGTTATAGTGGAAGATTCCGTTCTTCTTAAAAACGGGATACCCAGCGTAAGACCATAGTATAATTTTTCAGTATTATGACTTGCTAGGCCCAGGGAAAGTTCATTTGCACTGCCGCTGGTTCGATATGAAAAACTTTGATTCAGATTCATTTTTTCAATGTTTGCATTCGTTTTGTATCCAACGATATCATTGTTCAACAGAATAGAATCGACCAGATAATTTTCTACAGCAAGGCTGGCCCCGGCAGGAGAAAATACAAGGGCATCAGAAAAATTACGGATATTGTTATTGATCAGCTCTTCCACCCATTTTTCCGAGAAGGAACTGTTTTTGTTGATGCCATTATAATGGAATTCCCTATTGAAGTTCCCCGTTTGACCAAGGGCTATCGCAATGTTTGTTCTTTTGATTTTCCCTTTTTGGGGATTATACATACTGAATACGAACCCACTTGCTCCTACATTCATTCTGGATCTTTTATCCTCAAAATCATATTCGTTATATCGCATGGTGCTGGCCTGAAGGAATAAGCCCGGACTGATCAACATTTCATTGGTTCGATATTGCGCCAGTCCGGCGGGATTATGATAGAGTGCTGAAAGATCACCGCCTAGTGCATTACTGTTTCCCCCCATTGCCAGTATTCTAGCGGTGCCTACAGGTTGGAATTTTCCGATTTCAATAGCATCAAACACTTGCTGGCTTTGTGCAAAGCGCACAGAGGAACACATCAGTATACATATCCATACTTTACCTTTCATGAAACAGAATTTAAATCAAAAGAACAGGTGTTTTACAGAGATGTTTAAATCAAGCGGATTAATTTCTTCGTCCGCTTCTGGTACCTGATCCTGAATTACTACTACCTGATGAATTTGATGGAGCATTATTTTGAAAGAAGCGACTTCCGCCGTTGTTTTCAGAATATGAGCGTTGTGTATCATTTTGGTTATTCGCCTTAGGAAAGAGACGGCTGCCATTGTTATATTCAGGGTAAGCATATTTTCCGTAGTTGATTGTTTTGGGATTCGATTCTTTCGAGATTACGGAAGGATTACTTTGAATAGTGGGCAGATTTTGAATGGGTCTGGCAGGCACAAATGGGATAGCATAACCACCGGTTAAACAGTAGCATTGGTTATTTAGGACGATGAGTTTGTTGGGATCATCACAAAAGAAACGATTCAGATCTCTCGTTTGCGTACGTACTTCATGACTTTCTCTGTATACATCCGGTTGGTTTTCGTAACGATTGTGATCGTTGTTGCCCACCCATTCGGGCTCGGCTGCCATATACACATCATCGGGGGTTTGTCCGTTACGATAAGTGGCGCAAGAGGTAAGCAGTATGATGAAAGAAGTGTATGCAACAAGGATAAGTTTTCGCATATATTCTGTTTTTGTCTGAATGAAGTTACTACTTTTGCCAGGCTTAAATGTTAAGGGCGATATAAAGATCATCGGATTCTGTAAAAACATAGTTATGGCTAGTGAAATTACTTCGAGAGAAAAAGATTATGCACAGTGGTATAATGATTTGATATTAAAAGGCGGTCTTGCCGACTACTCCGCCGTAAGAGGTTGTATGGTGATCAAACCGTATGGATTTTCCTTATGGGAGAATATCAGAGATGTGCTCGACAGGATGTTTAAAGATACCGGACATCAGAATGCTTATTTCCCATTGTTCGTTCCTAAGAGTTTGTTTGAGGCTGAAGAGAAAAATGCAGAGGGCTTTGCCAAAGAATGCGCGGTTGTTACTCACTACCGTTTAAAAACGGATCCGAATAAGAAGGGCGCACTTATGGTTGACCCTGAAGCGAAATTGGAAGAAGAATTGGTGGTTAGGCCCACCAGTGAAGCCATTATCTGGAATACGTATAAAGGTTGGATCCAGTCGTATCGTGATCTGCCCATATTAGTAAATCAGTGGGCCAATGTGGTGAGATGGGAGATGCGTACCCGATTGTTTTTGCGCACAGCAGAGTTTTTATGGCAGGAAGGTCACACCGCACATGCTACGAAAGAAGAAGCCATAGAAGAAACCAAAAAAATGCTGGATGTATATGCCGAATTTGCGGAGAATTATATGGCACTTCCTGTAATCAAAGGGGTAAAATCTGAATCAGAGCGTTTTGCGGGTGCCGTTGAAACGTACTGTATTGAGGCTTTGATGCAGGATGGAAAAGCCTTGCAGGCCGGTACCTCTCATTTTCTGGGTCAGAATTTTGCTGAGGCATTTGATGTTAAATTTCTGAATAAAGAAAATCGTCAGGAATACGTATGGGCTACCAGCTGGGGAGTGAGTACTCGTTTAATAGGCGCCCTGGTAATGGCTCATAGTGATGATGATGGATTGGTTATGCCACCCAGAATAGCTCCGCTGCAAGTGGTAATTATTCCCATTTATAAAGGGGAAGAGCAAAGGAACATGATAAGTGAAAAAGTAGCCGGATTAATAAGTGAATTAAAAGCAAAAAGGATAACGGTAAAATATGATGATTCCGATCATGCCAGACCGGGATGGAAATTCAATGAATATGAAATGAAAGGAGTACCTATTCGTATTGCAATTGGGGCTCGCGATTTGGAACAAAATGTTGTTGAAATAGCCAGACGAGATACCAAAGAGAAAAAGTCTGTTTCCGCAGACGGCCTTAGCCTTTACATAGAGAATTTACTGGAAGAAATTCAGCAAAATCTATACAACAGAGCAAAGACTTACCGAGACAGTCATATAACCGAAGTGAATGCTTGGGATGAATTTGTGCAAGTTCTTGAATCAAAAGGAGGGTTTGTTTCTGCGCATTGGGATGGCACTTCTGAAACGGAGACATTGATAAAAGAAAAAACCAAAGCCACCATTCGTTGTATTCCTTTAGACGATAAATCAGAAGCAGGCCAATGTGTGCTTACTGGTAAACCTTCTCAAAGAAGAGTGTTATTTGCTCAGGCTTATTAATGCTCTATTGATTTTTATATGAACAGTCCGCTACAGGAATATTTTTCGGAAGGGCAGGTATTACTAGTCGACAAGCCTCTTGAATGGACTTCACATGATGTAGTGGCAAAAATCAGGAATGCTATCAGGATTAAAAAGGTCGGACATGCCGGCACATTAGATCCTCTTGCTACAGGTTTACTGATCCTTTGTACTGGGAAATTCACAAAACGGATCAATGAGTTCATGTCGCAGGAAAAAGAATATACTGGTACTATTACCCTGGGGGCTGAAACCCCCACTTACGATCTTGAATCGGATCCGCAATATTTTAAAAACACAGACTTTCTCAATCCGGCAATCATTGATGAGGCCGTTACTCATTTTATAGGTGAAATTGATCAGATACCCCCGATACATTCAGCGATCAAGCAAAAAGGTAAGCCGGTTTACTTAATGGCAAGAAAAGGCCATGATGTAAAGCTGGAGCCTAGAAAAATATTCATTAAAGCTTTTGAGATTACATCCTTTCAGCGATCAGATGAGCATGTGGTCGTTTCTTTTATGGTTGTTTGTTCAACAGGTACATACATAAGAAGTCTGGCACACGATCTTGGTCAATTTTTAGGGTGCGGCGGATATTTAAGTTCTTTACGGAGAACAAGGATTGGGGAGTATAGCGTTGAGGATGCGCAAAGTATTGAAGAAATACTTGAGAGGATACATTCCAAATTCAGAAAGGATAGTTGATGCCGATAGATAGATTGAAATTTTCATATCTCCACTGACGATGTTCTTCTTTACTGCTGAAGAAATTGGCTAAGCTAGGCTTTGGGTTTCTCCAACCATAATTTTTTTCGGAGGTAGGCAATGCAGGGTCTTTCATTCTTAGTGCGAAATCTAATCTGATCATAAATAATCCTGTAAAATCAAATCTGAATCCTGTTCCGGCACTTACACTCAGATCTCTGTACAGATTTTTAAGATGGAAAACTACGGTATCATTATTCCTGTTTGTTTGATTAGGTAAGTTCCAGATATTTCCGATATCGGTAAATAAGGCCCCTCTGATTACAAATGTATTTGGAATGATAGTGGCAATATTATATCTGAACTCTGCATTGGTTTCCCAGATCATATCACCACTCCTGCTAAAAAATTGATTTCTGCCTTCTCTTTTTTCCAGTGGCGTGGCACCGGGTCCGATACTCCTTAATGGCCAAGCCCGCATACTATTTGGTCCACCACCAGTAAATTGTTTAAAAAACGGCATGTTTGTTGAATCATTCAGGATAAAGCCTGCGCCGGCTGCCATTCTGAATGCCCAGGATGTTTTTGTTTTTTTGATTTCATACTTTAACTCGATTTCGGTTTTAATATATTCAAAGAGATATTTTTGAAATGCCGGAACTGCATTTTTAAATCTGCCATATAATAACCCGGATTCTTCCAGACTGAATCGGAGTGAACTAAAGTGATTGATTTTGTTTTTCCCAAAAGGTTGAGGTTTGAAGAATGAAAAATTTATATTGCCTAAAACAAGTCCCTGGCTAAATGAAAATCTAAGAAAGGGGGTGGTGTCAAGTTGCTTTTGAAAGGCATCCGAAATATTGTAAAGATTTACAAATTCAATGTAAGCAGGTCGGAATGTGATAAGCTCATCTCTTTTATTTTTGATCTGCCATCCGAAAGAAGCGCCGATGTTGGTTAGCCTGAAGAGGCCGTTGGCATTCACATTTCTGTCAATAAATGATAGATTCGCATTTAATAAAGTCCTTTTGTAAAGAAATTTTTTATTCAATGTGTTTCCAAGCCCCCATAGTTTAGGTATGGTTACACTGTTGTTATATGTTAATTCAGTAGCCTGTAATCCCTGATTGATCTGTCCGATTCCTGCTTCAATTCCTCCTCTTATAGTATGGGCAATAACAATACCCTGTCGATCGAAATTTTTATTTCTAAAGCCCAGATTCAGTCCTAAGCCAATAAGATTACCTGCTGTTCCTATGGAAACTTGTTGTGTTTGATTAAATACACTTTCCAGATCTGCAGAGAAGGCATATTTTTTTACGGGTATCATAAAGAAATTAAAATCAATAGCCAGTGTATCATTTTTTGTTGTGTCAGATACATAGTTGATCTTAGGTTCTATTTTAATAAATTGCCAACTGCCAAGACTGTTGAATTCATCAAAGGTTCTATTGATATCGTTTGTATTTACAATTTTACCGGGTTGAATATAATTGTGAGCCCAAATGTATTTTGGATTGAATTTTACTCCGTGTTGCCTCACGAATACATTATTTGAAGAGGCTACTGATGAAATGGAGCTATCGGCAAACAGGCCGGCATAATCCGGATAAAAATTTAAGGCCCCTACTTTATATTTATTGAGTTGACTGGGTTTGGCGAGCGGGGACAATTTAATTATGACATTGATGGTGGGGTTCTCTCTTTTTTCATAGGCTTGTTGCAAAATTTTTAGTCTTTCAAAAGGGTTGAGGGAGGGGTTAAGTAAAGGCAAAAATACTGTATCCGCATCTACATATAATAAATCTCTCGAAAAATTGAAGTAGCCATTGTTTTTGAAAAGATTTGTTAGTCTGTCTAATTCATTGCTTATGACACCTTCATTAAAGATTGTTTTTTTCTTCAAAAAACTGGATCCCATATTAAGGTCGCATATATTTTGAAGTTCCTGTGTGTTTGGATTATTGATAGAGTCTGTAAATATGTAACTGAGGGAATCTATTCTAAATGGTTTGCCCGCATGGATCATAAAAGTAGTCGTTACCCTCTGTTGATCTTTTACTGTATCAATTCTATACTCATATTTGCAGTTTGCGTTGTAATAGCCTATTGTTTTTAAGTAGGTTTCTATATTTCTTTTACTGCGATTGGCAGCTATTGTGTCAAATGTAGAGGGGTTGACCACTTGTTTGAGAACAATCATTTTCTCTTTGATGCGTACCTGCATGCTATCATCAAGTTGGGAAGTAAGTTTCCCAATAAGTATCTTTTTGTCTTCTTTATTCCAAAGCTTCTCTTTAATTTCAATTTTGTTTTGGTAAACAAATGGAGTTTGTTTTGGGAAGTTTTTTACTCCGCAGGAAACAAATGTCATTGTGATGATTAATAAAAAATAATGTTTAGCGACGTAAACTCTAAGCATGTGAAATAAGATATGATCAGTAAGAACGAAGTTAAATATATTCGGTCGTTAGGTCAACAAAAAGGGCGACTGGAATCGGTTACTTTTTTGGCTGAAGGCATAAAGATCGTTACTGAATTGATCTTGCATTGCCCTGAACGTATTGAAAAAATTTATGCTACCTCAGATTTTATCCGGGATAACCGGCATTTGATAACACACCTTCCTTTCACAGAGGTGGATTTGGATATGCTAGGACGTCTTTCATTGATGCAAGTGCCCAATCAGGTACTCGCTGTAGTGAAAAAGTTTAATTATCCTTTGCCGGATTTGGATGCTAAAGAATGGATGCTCTTATTGGACGGCATACAGGATCCGGGAAATATGGGTACCATCATTCGTGAAGCAGATTGGTTTGGTGTCAAACATATATTATGCACAAGGGATACTGTTGATTGTTATAATGCCAAAGTGGTACAGGCATCTATGGGTAGTGTGTTTAGGGTGGGGGTGCATAAAATTGAGGTTGACTGGATTCGTCGTTATAAAGGTCCCGTAATTGGTACGATGCTGGATGGGGAACCTATTCATAAATTTTCTTTTCCGCCGTATGGTTTGTTTGTTGTGGGCAGAGAAGGTTCCGGGATACGTGATGAAATAAGATCTGTTTTGACACATTCCGTATCTATTCCGTCATATGGCCATGCCGAGTCTTTGAATGCTGCTGTTGCAGCAGGTATTCTTTTATGGGAATGGAGAAGAGGGCAGTAAAAAGCTGATTATTATTTATTGAAACTTCTTTGCGTCTTCCAGAAATTTTGCAAGGCCTATATCTGTTAATGGATGTTTCAGTAAGCCTAGAATGGAGTCTAAAGGACATGTGCACACATGCGCTCCCGCTTCTGCAGATTGAATGATGTGGTTTGGATTTCTGATTGAAGCTGAAAGAATCTCTGTTTCAAATCCCTGTAAGGAATAAATATTTGCTATTTGAGCAATCAGTTGAACTCCATCCCATCCGCTATCATCAATTCTCCCGATAAATGGAGAAACATAGGTTGCGCCTGCTTTGGCTGCCAGAATCGCTTGTCCTGCACTAAAAACAAGCGTACAGTTTGTTTTGATATTATGTTCCGTGAACCACTTCAATGCTTTTACACCATCTTTTATCATGGGTACTTTTACGACAATATTGGGATGAATGGCAGCGAGTTTTTTCCCTTCTTCGATCATGCCTGAAAAATCAGTACTGATTACTTCTGCACTAATATCACCATCTACCATTTCACAGATCGTTTTGTAATGCTGCATAACAGCTTCCTCGCCTTTGATGCCTTCTTTGGCCATCAAAGAGGGATTTGTAGTTACTCCATCAAGTATCCCGAGGTCATTGGCTTCTTTAATCTGTGCAAGATTGGCCGTGTCGATAAAAAATTTCATGGTTTCAGTATGATGATTGAATAAAGGATAGAAATAAAAAAGGCAGGTTACTTCCATCGCACCGCTACAACCGCTTACCCTTGCTGTGTTCCCACCCTGGGGGAGTTCAGCAGGAGCTGGTCGTGTAAGACCTGCCGCCGCAAAGATACAAAAAGCAGGATGTTGAAGAGCGACTCCTTACAAAAAATTATTTACCAGTTAGAATTGGCGGCTTTCGAAATTAGGCCGATTGGCTAATGAGTTGATTTGCGTTATACCTACCAATTCATCTGCTCTGCCACCCAGTGGTTTATAATAGATCAATAGGGTGTAATTATTTTCCGTTTCCCACCAATTACCTTCTGTCTCCGCCGCATCGATCTTTCCTGTTTTCCGATCGCGAAGTATATACATGTAATCATATTGACCCTGTTTCAGAAACAGACTGTGCTTGTAAATGCCATCATCTTCGTTATAGGGGAGTTTATATCGGTCGGCTAATTCATAATTTGTCAACTCTCCATAGATGTAAATATCTTTATCGGCATATTGATTATTTCCGGGGGGAAGATACGTAAAGACGGTAGTGGCATAATCAGTTTGCCAGTATGGATTTTTCTCTTCAATGTCTCTGTATTGACATAGGCCATTTGCATCCCGATAGTACATATATCGAAGCGAATTTCGTTCGAGGTCTGGCTTCAGATAAAGGGTTTGGCCTCTTTCATTGTATTCACCCTTTTCCACACGGTCTGTTTGTAAACGTAAACTGGTCAGATTAATCCATCTCCATTCCTTTTGTCCGGGGAAGATGCCATCATTTTCGGTGTTGTATTCTAATATATTTTGCCTTACAAATGTTGGCTGAAGGTTTGTGATGGCATTGTTCCATCTGTAATTCTGTAAGATCACGATCTTGATTTGTTGAAATATATTGGTGGGTTTAAGCGCCTGGACATTTACATTGAACTGAACTTTCTGATGAGTTTTAAAAATCTGAGCATTGAATGGCTGAAGAATGGTCATGCCGGCAGAAGCCTTATTGTCGACAACCAGAAACCTTTTTGAAAACGCAAGTTGAGAGGTGTCCCCGTTGATAAATACTTTGAGAAGATAATTTCCACTTCTTGTAGGATAGGTGTTGCGTGTGGGTACTTCAGATGTATAATGCGTGTATCTTGTTAGCACTGTATTCGAGTTTCGGTAGGTGTTGATCCTTACGTTGGAGAATCCCTGCATATAATCAAACTGGCTCAGATTGGCCTGCGACCAGTCGGCATTACATAGAATAAAAGTGTATGCATAATATTTTCCATCGGCATCCAAATCATCAAAATGTAATTCTAAGCGGTCATTGGTATGCAGGCGAATGATTGGATAACTCAGTGGGGAACCATAAGGATTGAGTTTTACGGAATAAATATTGGTATGATATATTTTGTCTGTGTTTTGCGCTGCAACTCCCGTGTAAATAAAAAATAGAATTGATATATAAATGCAAGAGTTGCGATAATATTGCATAAGGATTTGTTTCGTTTATATATACTCAAAAATACATGAATTGCGCATAGGCTCCTTCATAGCAAAAAGATTGACGCACCGCCGGGGTAATGATTTTTCCGGTATTGTGATAAGGCTCTCTTTTTTCGCTACTGCAATCAGTGTAGCAATCATGATCCTTACGCTGGCTTTTGTCGCCGGATTTCAACAAGCCATTTCCGACAAAGTATTTTCTTTCTGGGGCCATATCAGAGTGCAACAACATCCTTCTTATTCTGCAGGTTTATCAGATGAGATGCCAAGTGTTGCGGCCGATAGTATCTATCAGATATTGCAAAATACACCTGATATCATCCGTGTGGATCCCTACATAACAAAAACCGCTTTGTTGAGAAGTAAGGCCAATATGGAAGGTCTCATGCTTAAAGGGGTAACGAGAGATCTTTCTATAGACAGAATGAAACCCTTTATGGAAAGAGGGAGTTGGTTATCTGAAGATAGTTCCAGTCCATCTATAATCATATCTTCCTATACCGCACGGCTGCTGGAGTTGGATACCGGACAAAAAGCATTTCTCTATTTTATGGATCAGCCAGGTGGCGCACCTCGCATCCGCGCGGTGGGCGTCAACGGCCTCTATAAAACAGCTATAGAAGAATACGACCGCAGCTTCGCTATCACCGATATGCGACTGGTTCAAAAACTTCAAAACTGGGATACGACCGCAATCTCCGGTTATGAAATTACCCTAAAGGATGGGTACAAAGACAAAGAAGTGCAACAGCATTTACTTGAAGCACTTCCCGTAGACTGGTACGCAAATTCACTTCGTGAGATCTATCCCAATATATTCGACTGGCTGCAATTACAAAATGTTAACCGAACACTGATCATTACTATCATGTGCATCGTTGCCATTATCAATCTCATCTCCTGTTTACTGATTCTTGTATTAGAAAGAAGAAAAATGATCGGCCTGCTTAAATCTGTGGGCGCATCCGATTTTCAGGTGCAGGAAATTTTCTGGCGACAAGCTGCCTATATTGCCCTGAAAGGAGTCGTTTGGGGTAATATTATTGGTTTGACTCTTTGCCTTCTTCAGCAAACAACAGGATTCATAACACTTGATGAGTCAGCGTATTATATTAAAGAGGCACCTGTTAAAATCATTCCTTTACAGGTGCTGCTGGTAAATGCGGGTACGATCTGTATTTGTTTTATGGTGCTACTGATTCCTTCTTTCCTGGTTAAAAAAATAAAACCGGTACAGGTTCTACGATTCGACTAGATCATTCGTGTTTCCAGTCCCCAGATAACTGTATTCAGCTATAAATTTATCGGAATGGATAATGTTTTTTACAATATACTGATGACTGCCGCAAAGTCGGTATAGCTCTGATTTGATCTTCTTTTTATAGGAGCTGTAGACAAAGATCTGAAGTCCGCCGGCAAATAATAAAGAAGTAAGACTCAGGGCTCCTGTATGAACAGGATTTCCTTTGTAGTATTCCATGATAAACATGAAAATAAAACACAGGGAAGCCATACTGATAGTGGCACCTAACAATAATAGTGTTTTTACAAAACCCGGCATACTGCCTGCTATACTTAATCGAGTGGCTTCTAATAAATTCGCAGCAGTATATTTAATATCTTTCTTCTCTGGTTTTCTGTTGATATAGGGTAGGGTGGTTATTTTGTAGTTCGACCAGTTGAAATAGTTGACTGGGAAGAAATGTTTTTCTTTAAGAAAAGAGATATCGTTGATTACGGCTCTGCGAAACCCCCTCAGTTGCGTAAGATCAGAGATCTCATTTGAAGAACTCCATTTCTTAATAAATGAATAATATAGATCCATAACAACTCTGGGCAATAGATGAATATGGGCCTTATTGTCGATGTGCGTATTTACAATATCATATCCCATCTCCATCTGCTCTAACAGTAATGTAACTGCTGAAGCAGGGTGTTGAAGGTCACCATTCATCACAACGATGTAATCCCCGGTGGCATGATCGAGGCCAGCCATCACGGCCGACTCCTTACCGTATTCTTTTTTGAGCGTAATACATTGTATGGTTTCACTGTATTTGGCCAGCGATTCAATTTCAGCAAGGGTTTCATCTGTACTGCAGTCATCCACCCAGATCAATTCAAATTCATCCGGAAGATGTTTAAGGAGTTCATAATAAAAAGGAACAATACACTCGGCTTCATTTCTGACGGGTACAATGACGGATAATTGAGTTTTCATATTCAATGAGTTTAGGATACGGATATAATATAAATCGATTGCAAATTACGTTGCAGATCGTGTCTGTGAAATAGGATTTGTCGGTCTTTTTACCTTCCGTAATTTTACGCAAAATTTCGGAGTTCTTCGTTTCTCAATACGTATTTACCGATGATATCAAACTCAAGGTTTACATATTGGTCAGGTCTGAGTGTTTGTATGGTCGTATGTTCAAACGTAAAGGGTATGATAGCAACAGAAAATTGCGTGGGGCTGACATCAAATACAGTCAGACTGATACCATTCAGACAAATAGATCCTTTCTCAACAATCAGGGCGCCCATTTTTTTATCGATCTCAAAACGATAAATCCAGCTTCCGTCCATTACACCCAATCCAATACATCGACCTTTGCCGTCTATATGCCCCTGTACCAGATGCCCGTCCAGTCTGCCTCCCAGTCGCATACATCTCTCCAGATTGACCTGCGTTCCGCTACTCCATTGCCCAATGGTAGTTTTTGCAATGGTTTCCTGTACAGCGGTAACCCTGTGAAGGTTACCTTCAATAGCCTCTACGGTCAGACAAATGCCTTCGTGGGAAATACTTTGATCCACCTTTAATTCATGGCTGATCGGACTTTCCACCCAGAGGGTCAGATTTTGTCCGGATCTTTCCGTTTTCATAACGCGTCCAATACTTTCAATTATACCCGTAAACATAGATGCAAATTAATCATCCTGCTGGATTTAAAGGCTTGTTTTGTAATTTGGAATGAACCTTATATCTTTGCCATCCTAAAACAAACCGGGAGGTATTTATTTATGCTAATTATAGATTCAAAAGATTGCGAAAACATTGACAAAGCATTGAAAAAGTACAAGAAGAAATTCGAGAAAAGTAAGACTCTTCTTCAGCTTCGTGAGCGTCAGTCGTATACCAAACCTTCAGTTAGAAGAAGGGGAGAGGTGCTGAAAGCTATTTACAAGCAACAGATCGTTAGCGGTAAAATAGAACTGTAATTTTTACCCATATATTTCCGATAGCCGTGAATTTATTGTAAATTCACGGCTATCGGTGTTTTATGAATAACCCAATTTCTTCTGAGCTGCAAGCATTTCTGGATTATCTCAAATTTGAGAAGAGATACTCTTTTCATACCATTTCATCTTATCATTCTGATCTTACTTTCTTTTATGAATATATGCTGACTCAATATGAGCTCACGCATATCAGGGAAGTGCATGCCTCGATGATCAGAGGATGGTTGGCATCCATGAAAGAGCAGGGACATTCTGCCAGGACGATCAATAGAAGAATATCCGCGATCAAATCTTTTTACCGTTTTCTGCAGCGAAAAGGAATGATAGCGGCCACACCTACCACTATGATCGTTTCGCCTAAAGTCAATAAAAGATTGCCTGTTTATGTGGAAGTAAAAGAAATCAATATACTTTTTACTCATATCGAGTTTCCGGATAGTTGGTCGGGCCGACTGGAAAGACTGATATTTGCTATGTTTTATGCTACAGGAATGCGTTTGAGTGAACTGACCGGTTTAAAGGGAACGCAGGTGGACTTGTCAAGAAATCAGCTTAAAATTCTTGGGAAGGGGAATAAAGAAAGGATCATTCCGATGGCCTCCGACTTAAAAGCGCTTTTATCTGCCTATATCAATGAGAAAAAGGAACGTTTTGCGGATCTTGTTAATGATTTTTTGTTAGTGAATGATAAGGGTAGGGAGCTGCACCCCAGATATGTGCAAACGGTGGTTAAAAAATATTTACAACTTGTTACTACCATTGAAAAGAAAAGTCCACACATATTGAGACATAGTTTTGCCACTCACCTCATGAATAATGGGGCAGAGTTAAATGCTGTAAAAGAGTTGTTGGGACATAGCAGTCTGGCAGCTACACAGATCTATACGCATAATACCATTGAGAAATTGAAGGATATTCATGCCAAAGCCCATCCAAAGGCATAGTCTTTTTTGATTTTCAATATCTTATAAATTCACTTTGTTTTAAGATATTTTTTTTCGTAAATTGAAATTGCTATCTGACTTCAGATTGTCAGAAAAATCTTTTTAACCAATAAATGTATCATCCTATGACCGTGGACATTCAGACCGTGCGTTTTGATGCCGATTCCAAACTGCTGGAACATGTCAATCAAAAATTAGAAAAATTGAAAAATTTTCATGATCGTATAGTACGAGTGGAAGTTTTTTTAAAACTCGACAATGTAGTGCATACGATCAAAGACAAAGTGGCTGAGATCAAAGTGCATATTCCCAAAAAACAATTATTCGTAAAACAATCTTCCAAGTCATTCGAACAGTCATTTGATGAGGCGCTGACTTCATTGATTAATCAGCTAAAACGAAAGAAAGAAAAACAACTTTCTTTTTCATAAAATAGCAAGCCCCTGAATTTTCGGGGGCTTTTTAGTGATTTTATCATTCTAAAAATTTTGCTATTTCCTGAATTCCTTTACCTTTGCCTTCCCAAAATATAGGGGTGATCCTTTTTGGGGTCATATTTAGTTCTTTATTTTTTTGATTTTCGTAATGATATGCCACTTTAGCTCAGTTGGTAGAGCAGCTGATTTGTAATCAGCAGGTCGTTGGTTC
The DNA here is from genome assembly GCA_046303015.1 of Bacteroidota bacterium. Taxonomy (GTDB): domain Bacteria; phylum Bacteroidota; class Bacteroidia; order Chitinophagales; family Chitinophagaceae; genus Lacibacter. The sequence continues at coordinate 20,349 of JBKCGY010000010.1, forward strand.
GAGTCCGACAAGTGGCTCTGATTATCGAATACAGCCGGCTTATCGTCGGGATTGTTTAGGGGCAGGTTCCAGAGCGGCCAAATGGGGCGGACTGTAAATCCGCTGTCTTTCGACTTCAGAGGTTCGAATCCTCTCCTGCCCACAGTTGTGTTTTAAGAAAGGGTTTGTGACTTTACGAAATCAGATTTAAGCGGGAGTAGCTCATTTGGTAGAGCGGTAGCCTTCCAAGCTTCAGGTGGCCGGTTCGAGCCCGGTCTCCCGCTCATAAAGTTCTTTTACATAGGTTGTTGATGTGAGATAGCTCAATGTGCTCTTGTCGGATTATCGTTTCGAGATACGAAAAACGAGCAACGAAAAACGACCGATTACCAGCCGTTGTAGCTCAGGGGTAGAGCACTTCCTTGGTAAGGAAGAGGTCGTGAGTTCAATTCTCATCAACGGCTCAAGTAAGTAGAAAGTAAAAAGTAAAAAGTAGAAAGTAAAACAAATGCTTTCAACTTTTAACTTTTAACTTTTAACTTTTAACTTTTTTCACCATTTTGTAAACTATCAATTAAAAACAAATAAGATGTCTAAAGAGACCTTTAAGCGGGAGAAACCGCACGTAAACGTAGGTACTATCGGTCACGTTGACCATGGTAAAACCACTCTGACAGCTGCGATCACAGACATCCTTTCTAAGAAAGGTCTGGCGCAAGCTAAAAAGTATGATGAAATCGATGGCGCTCCTGAAGAAAAAGAGCGTGGTATCACCATCAATACGGCTCACGTAGAATATCAAACTGCCAACCGTCACTATGCACACGTAGACTGTCCTGGTCACGCCGACTATGTTAAAAACATGATTACAGGTGCGGCTCAAATGGATGGCGCAATTCTGGTAGTGGCTGCTACAGATGGTCCTATGCCTCAAACAAAAGAACACATTCTTTTGGCTCGTCAGGTAGGCGTTCCTAAGATTGTTGTTTTCATGAATAAAGTAGATCTGGTAGATGATGCTGAATTGTTGGAACTGGTTGAAATGGAGATCCGTGATCTGTTAAGTTCATACGGTTTCGATGGTGATAACACACCTATCATTAAAGGATCTGCTACAGGTGCTTTAGCCGGTGAAGAAAAATGGGTAAAAGCGATCGATGAGCTGATGGAAGCTGTTGATACATACATTCCGCTTCCTCCCCGTCCGGTTGATCTTCCGTTCCTGATGAGCGTGGAAGACGTATTCTCAATCACAGGTCGCTGTACAGTAGCTACAGGTCGTATTGAGCGTGGTGTGGTAAAAGTAGGGGAAGCTGTTGAAATCGTAGGTTTGGTAGAAGCTCCTTTAAACTCCACTGTAACGGGTGTTGAGATGTTCAAAAAATTATTGGATCAAGGTCAAGCCGGAGATAACGCGGGTCTGCTTCTCCGTGGTATTGAGAAAAAAGATATCCGTCGTGGTATGGTTATCTGTGCTCCGAAGTCTATCACTCCTCACACTGAATTTAAAGGAGAGGTTTACGTTCTGAGCAAAGAGGAAGGTGGACGTCATACTCCATTCTTCCAAAAATATCGTCCTCAGTTCTACTTCCGTACTACAGACGTTACTGGAGAAGTAACGCTTCCTGAAGGTACTGAAATGGTGATGCCTGGCGATAATATCAACCTTATGGTTAAGTTGATCGCTCCAATCGCGATGGAAAAAGGTTTGAAATTTGCGATTCGTGAAGGTGGACGTACTGTAGGTGCCGGTCAGGTGACTGAAATTTTAAAATAAGCTGATTTCCTTATCAGGAAAGAGCCAATTTTACTGAAACAAAGTACCTTGGGCGTTCGTCCGGGTACTTTGTTCTTTAAAAAAGTTTGATTTTTAGTATATTGTGAGGCTTTTTTAAAATAATTATACGGGTATAGTATAACGGTAGTACAGAGGTCTCCAAAACCTTCAGTCTGGGTTCGAATCCTAGTACCCGTGCCATTAATACAAAGGATTTCGTAAGTTGCATACGAAATGATAAAAGTAAATTTATGAGTAAGATCGTAACATATGTAAAAGACTCTTACAGGGAGTTATTGGAAAAGGTAACCTGGCCTACTTGGCAGCAATTGCAACAATCTACGATGATTGTTTTAGTAGCCACCTTGATCATCACGGCAATCGTTTGGTTGATGGATCTGGGTATTGCCTCATTGTTAGATCTTTTTTATTCAATTTTTAAATAATGGAACTGATGGAAGCAACCAATGTTGAGACCAGCAAGTGGTATGTGTTGAGAGTTGTCAGCGGGAAAGAAAGGAAGGTGAAGGAGTATCTTGATAAGGAGATTTCCCGTAATGGCTGGGATAAGACTGTAAAACAGGTTTTTCTCCCCGTTGAGAAAGTGTATAAAGTGCAAAATGGTAAGAAAGTAGTTCGTGAGAGAAACTTCTACCCCGGTTATGTCATGATTGAGGTTGAAGGTGGCAGAATGAGTGATGAAATCCGCGAAACCATTAGTAATACCAATAATGTAATCCATTTCTTAGGTAAGGAAAATCCGATCGCACTTCGTAAGGCAGAAGTCAATAAAATGCTTGGTAAAGTGGATGAGATGAGCGATGCTGCCGGAATGAGCATGAGTGAGCCATTCATTATCGGAGAAACGATCAAGATTATTGACGGACCTTTCAATGATTTCAATGGAGTAATTGAAGAGGTTAACGAAGAGAAGAAAAAATTGAAAGTTACCGTGAAGATCTTCGGAAGAGCCACGCCCGTAGAATTGAATTATATGCAGGTAGAGAAGATTGCGTAGGTAAGTCAAAGATCAAAACTCTAAATCAAAAAATTAAAAGCGCTCTATTTAGCGCTTTTTTTATTAAATTTCCCTACCTTTGCAGCCCCAAAAGTTCTTTGATTTACGTTGAATGACGTAAATATTCGATTTGGGAGTTCCGTAAAATGCGGGACGCTATCACCAAAAAAACAAATTACCATGGCAAAAGAAATCTCAGGATTTGTCAAGTTGCAGGTGAAAGGCGGACAAGCCAATCCTGCTCCTCCGGTAGGTCCGGCGCTCGGTTCCAAGGGCGTTAACATCATGGAGTT
>JBKCGY010000011.1:0-4932 GCA_046303015.1 Bacteroidota bacterium
TCTGGCATTAAAAGAAAATCCGCTTGACAATCCCCACGCCCTATTCAACATTGGTCTCAGAGTGAAACAAGGGGTTATTTTATGGTAATCAAAAAGCCCCCTGAGAACAGGGGGCCGTTAAGGATACTTGCTTAAGAAAAAATAAGTATCAGAATAATATTCAAATTCAAATATGAACTTTATGTTATGAGCCTATAAAGAAATTGTTAATCATTTAATGAACGCTCATTACAATTCAAAGACACTTCCATTCGCATCGATCTCAACCTCTACTTCAGCACCAGAGTGTCTGTCCGATACAAAATCAATTAAATCACCGATTAGTTGTTTGTTGGTAAGCTGATTGTCCAGTAATAACAAATTATACTCTTCCACTAGCTCACTGTTGTCCAGTGAATATGTCTTAGCCTGATACTTAGCCAAAGGCTTATCATCATAATAAACCACTCTGTCTTTAATGGTAAAATGCTCTTTGTTTTTATTTCTGTACTTTTTATTTTTCAATACCTGTGTTGCAGCTGTTCCAATCACGAACAGTGAAGCAATGATGAAGAGATACTTTTTCATAAATAATATTTATCGTCTTAATTATTAATTACTAATTAATAAACATTGGTCTGCGGTGTAAAGCTCGTCCAGCCCTGCGCCCAATTGGTTGTACCGAAGGCACCTACATAAGTTACATTCGTTAAACCGCTAATTCCGGTAAAACTTGCTCCACTCAATGCTGGACTTCCGGCTTTGGGTAAGAAGTTGGGAGCATTCAAGTTGAATGGGTTTTCAAGCTGAATATCATTTGCGCTAGCATAAGTAAAACAACTTTCTGATTCAGCTTTTGTCTTTACTGCGGCAGCATTGGTAAGTGTCGCTGAATTCACACGATAGGGTTCAGCTACAGCATGCACTAAGTTATTTCTGAATAAAGATCTTCCATCCAGATAAGCGGCAGCCGTTGAATCACTTTCAAACTGGAATCCTGCTTTCTGATAACCCATCAGAATAGAATTTACCAACACAAAATGCGTAGCACGACGGAAACGGGTGTTGAAATTATGATTGGCTAAAGTACCCGCTGCGCCATTCGGACCGCAGAACGTAAAGTTGCTTAATACAGGGCGAGTGCGGGGGGTAGCCGTTGTACCGGCACCATCATTATCACACTCAATACCATTACCGGCATCACCTCCATCTACAAAAAGAGGATCACGTAAAGAAACACCAAACTGAATAGCACCCACATATCCAAAATCAAAATCAAAATCATCATCAGCCGTAGCATACGCAATCAGATTTTTACAATTAACAGTGCCACCGAAAAACTCGTATGCATCATCATTACCATAAGAAACCTGAACATTTTCAATAATGGTTCCTCTTCCAACACCTCCTAAAGTCAATCCGTTGATTTCCGAGTTGGGATCAGCCGCAATACCAGCAAACTCGATGCGTACATATTTTAGTACCCCACTATTGTCATTAGGTAAGGTTCCGCCATAGATTGCATTGATACCTCCTTCTAGGATGGGTGTTGTTACACGATTGGTCGGTGCATTACCGGCAATAGCAATACCACCCCAGTCACCAGGCTTTCTTTGTCCGGGCTTTTTACCGGAAGTAAATACGATAGGCTCATCAGATGTTCCCTCTGCAAAGATCTTAGAGTTCTGTTCAATGATCAGAGCTCCTTTTTGTATGGTATCTCCAACTATAACTGAACCGGCGGCAAATTTGATGAACGCACGATTATTTACATACACATAGCCCTTCAATGTATATTTCCCTTTAGGCAATTCTACGTTTTCGTTAATGACACCGGTAATCACTTTAGAGTTGATAATTCTTTCCTGTAAAGTGGCCCCTAAGCCATTCCCGGATCCGTTGTTGGTTACTGAATCATCAATATCCACCTTGATACATGAACTTAAAAATAAGGCGGAGATGACAACCAAAGAAGCAAGATTCTGTTTCATGTTTGTATTTAATTAAAGGTTTATTTGTTTTTAAGATCAAAATCGTACGTAAAGGCCAGCGTAATGGTAGTGCCTGGTCTGAACGAGCTGAACGTCTTATCATTTTTTGCGCTGAATGCTTTTTGTACATCACGATTTTCATAGGTTTCTATCGGCTGATTAAAGATGTCGCTGATGGTAAGTCGGATATCCCCTTTACGTCTCAACACCTTTTGTGTTATCTGGATGTCTACCAGATGACGGGGTCTTTCATAGATATCTCCGAAATCGGCATTTCCTACAAGTGCCAGACGTTGACCAATTCGATTATACAATACAGATAGACCCGTTCCTGCTTTACTGTCGTACTGCAATCCGGCATTGATTAAATAAGGAGATTGTCCCTGCAAAGGTCTTTGTGTTGGCTTCAGTGCATTTCCATCTGCATCTGTATTGGCAAGTAATACTTCGGAAGCGATCAAGGATGCATTTCCTGAAAAGTATAATCTATCGAGCCATTTGGCAGAACGATCAAATAAAGAAAGTTTCTTTCTGATTTCAAATTCAGCGCCGACTAACTGTGCACGTTGCGCATTCTGGAATTCATATTGTCTTCTGGTTGCCACACTGGCACTGTTCAGACGTAATTCAATAGGATTGGTAAAATCTTTATAAAAAATACCGGCTGACAGCACCTCGCCAGGCTCAGGATACCACTCATAGCGCAGATCATAGTTGAGGATGCTGCTTCTTTTCAGATTGGGATTACCTGCGGTGGATGCGATCACTTCAAAATCAAAGAAAGCGAAAGGCGCGATCTCCCTGAATTCCGGACGGGCTACGGTTTGAGAAACGCCTAAACGAAGATTTGAATTGGTTCCGGGATTATAAGTCAAATTCAGTGAGGGCAACCAGTCTTGTTGTTTTGTATTTACGATAACTGCCTTATCAGTTCCTTGCTGATTGGATTTAAGGAATTGTTCAAAATTTTCAAAACGAACACCCCAGATCAATCTCCATTTATCTGCCAGCTTATTATCTGACATCAGATATCCTGCTGAAAGAGCGGAAATACCAAAATATTTATCTTGAGGATTCTGTAAAGCCGTGATCAGCTCAAATCCATTTGCCTTTGTAAGATTGGTTGTGTTAAATATCTGATCATAAGGAAGCGACAACAATGAAAGATCAGCTGGTTCTGCATATCCGAAGATCAATGCTCTGAAATCTCTGAAACGAATGGTAGTACTTCCTCCGGCTTTCAGCGTTTGTTTTTGGCCACCCAATTTATAATCATAGCTGAGGAAACCGTTGGCTCCTACCGCATGATCGGTCAGTTTACTAAAGAATCGATTGGTATTGTTTCCTCTTAAGTTGATGAGGAAAGGATCCTGGGTACCAATGCCTCTGCCATAGGTGATCACGCGAAGATCGGGCTGGTCTTTTTGGTTAAAAGAATAATTCAGATTCCAGCTTGCCTTTATTTTTCCTAAAAACGAGTGTGTGCCTTCCAGTTGAGAAGAGAATAATGTACGCTGACTCATAACTGAGGATCTCAGACTTACATCCTGCAAATTCTCTGTATTGATACCGGTACGTCTGTAGTAATTATCTTCCAGTTGTTGATTGAAAAGATTCTTGAAAGCCACTTTATGCTTTCCTTTTGTCCACGCCAGATTTACGATAGCACCTATATTCGAACTGTATTTATTCTGGCGATCTTCGTAATCAAAAAAGGCCTGTCTGCCATCCTTTTCATACAATGATTTGGTTACATCATAGATCAGTTTGGACTGGCGATAGGTAACACCAATTACAGAACCGAAAGCACTTCCTTTTTTACCTCTTACGGCATTGGCCCATGTGATACTATAGGATTGAATCGGACCTGCTACTGAAGCAACTTCTCTCCATGCATTCGGGTCAAAAGAAGCAGCGATTTGTTGCTTTTGCGATGCATTTAATTTATTAAACTCTCCATATTGTAAGGGATAGTTGGCCGGCAACTTCCTCTGCTGATCAAATCCTAAGGCATCGGTATTCCCTCTGGGATTGCTCACAAAATCATTAAATATGGATTGGGTATTGAATCCCAGTCCTACACCCACGATGAGTTGATTTCTGGAAGGGATATCTTTGGTATTGATCTGCACCAGACCCCCTGCAAATTCTCCGGTCAGATCCGGTGTGGCTGTTTTATTGATAATGATATTATCGATCAGCTGAGAAGGAATCACATCAAAGGAAAATGCTTTTTTGTCCGGCTCGGAAGAGGGAAGTTGGGCGCCATTAATCAAGGCCTGATTATAACGATCACTCAAACCTCTTACAATCACAAACTTATTATCCTGGATGGAAGCTCCACTCACACGTCTTAATACCTCACCGGTATTTTTATCGGGTGTTCTTCTGATGAAATCGGCAGAAAGACCACTTGATAAAGAGGTATTATTACGTTGAAAGCTTAGAAGACCCGAAGTATTTTCTTTTCTGGCTGTACTCTTAATAACTACCTCTCCCATTTCTTTAGCCGCTACTTCCATCATCACGGTAATCTCATTATCACCCTGTAAAGAGACTTCTACATCCTCAACTTCTTTGGTTTTAAAACATACAGCGGAAACCGTTATTGCATATTTTTTTCCGGTTTCCAGGCGGATGGAAAAGCGACCCTCCACATCAGCTGCAATTCTTTTATTGATACCGTTCACTGAAACCGAAGCGCCAGCGACTGCTTCATTTTTGGGATTCAGTACCCGGCCATTTAATATATTGTAAGATTGTGCGGACACCGATACCGCAACGATTGAAAAGACGAAAGCAAGTAAACTCAAAAATATCCTTTGCATATACTGCGAATTGTGCCGCAAAGGTCAAAGGCCTATGTTACGAGTCCGTAAAGGATATGTTACGGAGATATTAAGACTATGTTAAGGCAATGTTATGAGCATCGGCAAATATGATATTCCTTTAGAAGTTGACC
>JBKCGY010000012.1:0-6085 GCA_046303015.1 Bacteroidota bacterium
AGATACACCCAGTTGAGGCAGAATCTGATCAAAAAAATCCATTGGCCTTGAGCTTAAACTACCGCTTCCGGTAATTGTAATATCATTTGAACTCAACGCTGCCAGTGGTGTAAACATGCGGATGCTTAATCCGGATTCGCCGCAATCAATCGTATGATTTGCAGGTGCAACGCCGTTGCTTTCTACAATGAGATTTCCCAGTTCATCATAAGTAACCACAGCACCCAGCTTCTGAATAATATCCATAGCCGCCCGGTCATCATTGCTGATGCCGGGATTATGTATGATGGTTTTTCCTCCGCAGATTAAAGCAGCTGCACAGGCTCGTTGCATGGCACTCTTCGACGCATTGGATTGGATACTTCCATTTAATACAGAAGGAAATATTTTTACATTCATCTTTATTCAATCACGCTTTTCAAAAGCGGTTTTAATTTTTTTAAAGCGATATTGTATAAAATACCTTGACCGTTTTTTTGCAATAAGATATAATGAATATCACCGGCTGTTTTCTTCTTGTCTTTGACCAATATGTCAAAAGCCTTATCTACATCCATCTTGGCATAGGTCGGTAATCCATATTGCGCTAATAAATCAACCAGCTTTTCTTTCTCTTTATAACCGACCAGCTTTTGAGACAACTCCGCAGCATAGGTCATTCCAATAGAGATGGCTTGTCCGTGAGACAGCTCATAGATATTCTCAATGGCATGTCCCAGGGTATGACCAAAATTCAGCAGCTTACGATCGCCTTTTTCAAACTCATCCTTCTGCACTACCTTGGTTTTAATAAGTGCGTTTCTTTTAATCAGATCAGCCAGAGCGGATTTATTTTTACGATAGTAGGATAAATTATGAGCAGATAATTCTTTAAAAAGAGCCGCATCTTTAATAGCAGCATGCTTGATAATTTCAGCAAATCCATTTATCCATTCCGTTTCAGGCAAAGAACTAAGCAAGGAAAGATCATGCAATAAAAAGGCCGGCTGACGAATAATGCCTACCATATTTTTATAAACACCCAAGTCAACTCCATTCTTTCCGCCAATACTCGCATCAACCAAGCCAAGTATAGTGGTAGGTACAAAGCCAAAGCGAATACCGCGCATGTAGATGCAAGCGATATATCCGGTGAGATCAGTAATGACGCCGCCGCCAACACCTACCAGTGTATAAGAACGATCTACCTCTCTTTTAATCAATTCAACGATCACCTCATCAACGGTCTGCTGACTTTTATAGGCCTCTCCGGGTTTCAGTATGATGGTATCCCATCCTTTGAATTTAGATGTATGTGCTTTGTAAACATGTTCATCCGTAATCAAAATAGTCGATTGGGGAATGACGATTTTCTTCAATGTAGAAAACTTGTCATTGAAATAATAATCAACGGATGATCTGCCGAATGTATATTTATTGGCGGGCATAGATATATTGATCAAGTATCTAGGACTTTCTTTTGATGATTGATACTTTCCATGTGCACAGCATCCAGATATTTCTCAATAAACTCTTTACTCAAGCCTTTCTTTTCTCCTTCTTTCGTCCCTCTGTCGAGAATCTCATTCCAACGGTTGGTCTGAAGAATAGTGATATTATTATCTTTTTTATACTGACCAATCTTTTCAGCAATCTTCATACGTTGACTTAACACCTGCAACAGTTCGTCATCCAGATGATTGATCTGCTGTCTTAATTTTTCCAGCGCCGCATGATATTCTTCCGAAGCCACATCTTCCCTTCTCCAGATAATGGATGAAAGCATTTCTCCCACTACTTCAGGAGTAATTTGTTGTTTGGCATCACTCCAGGCATTATCCGGATCGATATGACTTTCAATCATAAGTCCGTCGAAGTCCAGATCTATTGCTTTTTGTGCAGTTTCCTGCAGAATGTCCCTTCTGCCGCAAATATGCGATGGATCATTTATGATGGGTAATTCAGGATTACGGCGTTTCATTTCAATAGCGAGGTGCCACATCGGTGCATTGCGGAATTCTGTATTTCCATACGAGCTGAATCCGCGATGAATCAAACCAATATTTTTAATGCCGGCTCTGGCTACACGTTCCACAGCACCAGCCCATAATTCCAGATCGGGATTGATGGGATTTTTAATTAAAACAGGCACATCCACTCCTCTTAATGCATCCGCCACTTCCTGAACGCTGAAAGGGTTTACGGTTGTTCTTGCACCGATCCAAAGAATATCGACATCAAATGTCAGTGCATCTTCTACTTGTTTACCGGTAGCTACTTCTACTGTCGTAGGTAAGCCCGTCAGTTTTTTTGCCCGCTGCAACCAGGGCAACGCTTTAGCACCGTGTCCTTCAAACATGCCGGGTTTGGTACGCGGCTTCCAGATACCTGCTCTTAAGACATTAATCTTGCCTGTTTTTGCAAGTCTTTCTGCCGTTTCTATCACTTGTTCTTCTGTTTCGGCACTGCACGGACCTGAAATAATCAGGGGTCTGGCATTCCAGACTTCCTGAATGGATTTTGACGTTGATGATGTTGCTGTTTCCATTTTCTGTTATATCAATTTAAAATTGGGTTTGCGAAGTTAATTCTATTCGTCCGAACAATTGTTTCGTTGTTTTTGTCACAAGACAACCTGACAACAGTCCCGCCTGAGGCGGGACGGACAACCACGACAACTTTTCTCTGTCATTCTATTATTTTCTTTATCCTGTTCGCCTGTTCCATCAGCTCCTTCAGATATTCAAAATTCTCCTTCTCCAATGCCGCTTTGAATTTTCTAAGCTGACTGATATGCTCATTCAATACATCCAGCACATTCTCTCTGTTTTGCATAAAGATAGGCAGCCACATATCCGGATTACTTTTTGCCAATCTTACCGTGCTCTCAAAGCCCCCTGCGGCCAGTTCGAAAATGGCATCTTCTTCCTTTTCTTTTTCCAGTACCGTATTGGCAAGAGCGAAGGAAGTAATATGCGAAATATGGCTCACATATGCTGCGTGCATATCATGATCCTTTGCTGACATATAAAGCAAGTGCATACCAATAGTGGTATAAATACTTTCAATGGCTTGTAAGGCGTTGGTATCAGATTTCTCAGCATCACATATCACACAGGCTTTTCCTGTGAAAGCATTCTTTACGGCCGCTTCCGGTCCGCTGTATTCGGTTCCCCACATGGGATGCGCGGCTACAAAACGGCTGCGATTCGGATGAAGTTGCAGGGCAGCACATATTTGCTCTTTGGTAGATCCCGCATCGGTAACGATCTGATGAGGCTGCATGAGGTCAAGAATTTTTTGTAACACAGAAATGCTTGCGTTAACGGGAATGGCTACATAAATGAGGTCCGCCTGTTTCACACCTTCTTCCAGCGACATGATTTCATCTATCAGACCAAGCTCGATGGCTTTTTGGGCACTTTTTTCAGTTCTGCTAACCCCAATGACCCTTTTGGTTAATCCACGCTGCTTCAGAGCCAGCGCAAATGAACCGCTGATCAATCCTACGCCTACTATCGTAACTGTTTTGAACATGAATATTTTACACTTTTTCTGTTAATGCGTTTTTAATTCTTACTATGCTGTCACTTATCTTCTCTTCATTAGCACATAGACTTACCCGAACATAGTCTTTCCCTGCATCACCAAAAATTCCTCCAGGTGTTATGAATACCCCCGCCTCATATAAGACCAGATCTGACAAAGCCCCACCCTTACCCAATGGATGATCAGTTCCGTTATGCTGATTTACTTTTGCCCAAACAAACATCCCTGCCTGTCCGATTTCATACGTGCAATTCAACAGATCTAGTAATTCAAACACCCTGTTTCTTCTTTGCGCGTAGATATGATTTAAATGAGCATACCAGTCTTTCCCTAATGTCAATGCTTTGGCAGCTGCCAGTTGAACCGGCAGGAACATCCCGCTGTCCATATTGCTTTTGAAACGCAGGATCTGGTTGATGTGCTCCTCGTTAGCTGCGATCATGCCCACTCTCCATCCGGCCATATTCAGACTCTTGCTTAGAGAATTCAATTCGATGACGTTTGATTTAGCATTCTTAAGACTGAGCAGACTAAATGGATGTTCATTTAAAATAAAACTATAGGGATTATCATGCACCAGCAGTATGTCGTTTTTAACACACCAATCCACTAATTCCTGTAATTTTTCCGCAATGGGTAATTGTCCGGTAGGCATATGCGGATAATTGATGAACATGAGTTTAACGCCGGATAGATCCAGGGCATTCAACTCCTGTAAATCAGGATGCCATTCATTATCTGAACGAAGATTATAGGCCAATGGTTCTGCACCAGCCAGACGAACGGCACTATTATAGGTTGGATAACCCGGATTGGGAATTAGGGCTTTATCGCCTTCATTCAGATAGGTCATGCAGATATGCATGATTCCTTCTTTACTTCCGATCAAAGGCAAGATTTCCGTCTCTGGATTAAGATCAACACGATACCATTGTTGATACCACTCGCTGATCGCTTTGCGTAATACAGGTGAGCCTTTATAAGATTGATAGGCATGAACATTCGGGCGGGCACTTTCCTCCTGAAGTACTTGGATGACATCAGGATGCGGAGGAAGGTCGGGGCTGCCAATACCCAGACTAATGATCTGCTTACCCTCCTTATTGAGCTGATCAATTTCTCTAAGTTTTTGAGAGAAATAATATTCACCTATGCCTTGTAATCTTTTAGCCGTTTGCATCTATTTAATTTTTCCGCTTTTGTAAACTCCGTAGATCTTGAATTCCTGAGTCACTTTTTTTATAGCTTCACTTACTTTATCAAACTGTTTGACGGAATCAAATTCCATATCTTCATGAAAACTATACTGGAAATCGCTGCCCGGAATAGGAAAACTCTGCAGTTTGCTCAGGTTGATCCCCGCATCGGCGATTTTGGACAATACCTTCACCAGGCTTCCTTTCGAATGATCCGTGACAAAATAGACAGATGCCTTATTGGCATTTTCAACTTCTAGTGCCATATCATCCCTTTGCAAAATCAGAAAGCGAGTATAGTTATTTTTCATGGTTTGAATAGAAGGAGCAATGATTTCCAGCTCATAGATTTCGGCGGCCAGTTTACTGGCAATGGCAGCAATATGTTTACTTTTATGCTGATGGATATGTCTAGCACTCAATGCCGTATCTTCTGATTCCACCAGTTTCCATTTATACTGGTCCAGAAAGGCATAACATTGTTGAAGTGCCATAGTATGAGAATGAACCTCTCTGATATCTTCAATCCTAACCCCAGGATTGACCATGAGATTTTGTTTTATCTGAAGATAAACTTCACCAATTATTTTCAATCCACTCTTTTTCAGCAAGTTGTAATTAGGAAGTATGCTACCTGCGATGGAATTTTCAATGGCCATAACTGCCCCATCACTTTCTTTTTTATTGGCGCCAATCTTCACGACATCCCTGAAATTATCGCAGGGGATGACTTCAATATGTTTACCTAAAAATTTACGGGCGGCTTCCTGGTGAAAGCATCCGGGATAGCCTTGTATGGTTACTTTATTGATCATAAAAAAAGAAGTCCCGGCTTTTTTACCGGGACTTTATGTTGAGTTTTACAATTTATTTGGATTCAACATGAGCTGCCCGGTACTCTTTTAAAAAAGTAAAAGAAGTAGAAGCTAAACCAGGTATAAAATTGTTTTTGGCTCATATCAGGACAAAAATATAAAAAAAAGAGAAAAAACAAAAGAAAAAAGCCATTCCAGGAATGGAACGGCCGTTAACGATTGCTTGCCATATAGAAAAAAGTTTATAAACCCCGACAAGCTGGGATTTCCTATATACTAATTACTGAGTAGCAGGAGCAGCAGCAGCAGTATCAACAACAGCAGCAGCAGCTGTATCAACAGCAGCAGCAGCTGTATCAACTGGAGCAACAACAGCAGCTGTATCTACAGCAGTTGTGTCAGCAGCAGGAGTTGATTCACCTTCGTTACCACCACATGCAACGAATCCAAGGATTGCGAACGCTAATAAAAGCTTTTTCATTCTTTTTGATTTAAAGTTTTAAGATAATTATCGCAAATGTATACCGCTTTTGAAAAAAAGTAACC
>JBKCGY010000013.1:0-11900 GCA_046303015.1 Bacteroidota bacterium
TATTATTGATCATCAAAGGAATCAATTTTTCAGGAAAGTGATGTGACCCGTAATTGTTGCTGCAATTACTCATTACCACGGGCATACCGTATGTATCATAATAAGCCATGACAAAATGATCGGAAGCAGCTTTAGAAGCAGAGTAAGGACTATGCGGATCATAAGGCGTTTCTTCTGTAAAGAAACCCGTTTCGCCTAATGTACCATATACTTCATCCGTTGACACATGATAGAATAATTTTCCTTCATAATTCCCATTCCAGTATTTACGGGCCGCATTCAACAAAACCGCTGTCCCTAACACATTGGTCTTCACAAAAGCCAACGGATCTAATATACTTCTATCCACATGACTCTCCGCTGCCAGATGTATCACTGCATCAAAATGATATTGATCGAATAACGCATTCACTCGTGATTCATCCGTAATATCCATTTTTTCAAATGCATAATTAGGCTTAGCCTCTATGTCTTTTAAATTTTCGAGATTACCTGCATAGGTCAACGCATCGCCATTTACAATTTTGTAATTGGGGTATTTGTTGACAAACAAACGCACCACATGACTTCCGATAAAACCGGCACCACCGGTTACTAATATGGTTTTTTCAAACTGACTCATTATAAACTCCAGTATTTACGTGAAATAGATTGATTTCTGAATATCCCTTTCAGATCGGCCAGCAACGCGTGAGGTTGTGTGATCGATTCAAAATAAGTAATCTCTAAATTTTTATATTCATTATGCGGTACGGCCAGCACAATAGCATCGTAATTATTTTTTAAAGCAGGTGTTAAGCCAAAACCATACTCATGTTGCAACTCTTCATTAGATGCATGTGGGTCCGTCACATCAACATTAAAAGAAAAAGACTGTAACTCTTTCACTACTGCCGCTACTTTTGAATTTCGGATATCACTCACATTCTCTTTGAAAGTTGCTCCCATTACCAGTACGTTTGCATCCGCCACATTTTTAGTATGCTTAATGATATGCTGTACGACTTTCTTGGCAACATAAGCCGGCATATCATCATTGATATTTCTGCCTGCCAAAATCACCTGCGCATCATAGCCCAATTGATTCGCTTTATACGTAAGATAGTATGGATCTACACCAATACAATGTCCACCTACCAGCCCAGGTTGAAATCGTAGGAAATTCCATTTGGTTCCCGCTGCTTCTAACACTTCAAAAGTGTTAATATCCATCTTATCGAAAATGATGGAAAGCTCATTCATAAGAGCAATATTCAGATCACGCTGAGTATTCTCAATGATCTTTGCCGCTTCGGCTACTTTAATGGAAGACGCACGATGCACACCCGCCGTTACAACAATCTCATAGGTCTTTGCAATTTCTTCGGCAGATTCCACATCACTTCCTGAAACTACTTTTACAATTTTTGCCAGCGTATGTTCTTTATCCCCGGGATTGATTCTCTCAGGAGAATAACCTAACTTAAAATCTACTCCTAGCTTGAGTCCGCTTAATTTTTCAATGATTGGTAAACAATCTTCTTCGGTACAACCCGGATAAACAGTAGATTCATACACCACATAATCGCCCTTCTTAATTACTTTTCCTATTGTTTCAGAAGCTTTAGTTACTGGGATAAGATCCGGAATATTATGTTCATCTACCGGTGTTGGAACGGCTACGATATAAAAAGATGCTTCTCTTAAAACATCTAATGAATCTGTAAACTCAATATCACATCCTTCAAAAGCCGAAGACTCCAGTTCTTTACTGGGATCAATACCCTGCTTCATCAATTCAACACGTTGCGCATTGATATCAAATCCGATTACGGAAAGATGTCTGGCAAATTCCAAAGCAATCGGAAGACCTACATATCCCAGTCCAATGACAGCAAGCTTTTTTTCTTTGTTGATGAGTTGTTGATACATGCTACTAGTTTTTACTTCATACTCACAAATTCCTTGGGTTGTTTGGCCCATTCTTCAGGAGGTAAATTTTTAAAATACTCGTAGGTGATCTTCAATCCTTCGCTTCGGGAAACCGTAGGTTCCCATCCTAAAATATTTTTCGCCTTGGTAATATCCGGCTTTCTTTGTTTCGGATCATCCACCGGCAATGGTTTATAAACGATTTTTTGTGTGGTACCCGTAAGCTTAATGACTTCTTCTGCAAATTCTTTCAGCGTGATTTCAACTGGGTTGCCAATGTTAACCGGCATATCATAATCGCTCATCAGTAATCGGTAAATGCCTTCTACAAGGTCAGCTACATAACAGAAGCTGCGAGTTTGTGATCCGTCTCCAAATACTGTTAAATCTTCACCACGCAATGCTTGTCCAATGAAAGCCGGCAAAGCACGACCATCATTAAGTCGCATACGCGGACCATACGTATTAAATATGCGAATAATTCTTGTCTGAACGCCGTGAAAGCGGTTATACGCCATCGTTATGCTTTCCATGAAACGTTTGGCTTCATCATATACGCCACGCGGCCCCACAGGATTTACATTTCCCCAATATTCTTCTGTCTGAGGATGCACCAGCGGATCGCCATAAACTTCAGAAGTAGAAGCCACTAATATGCGGGCACCTTTGGCTTTGGCCAAACCCAGACAGTTATGCGTACCATGAGCACCTACTTTCAACGTTTGAATAGGAATTTTCAAATAGTCAATCGGACTCGCTGGAGAAGCAAAATGCAATATATAATCTAACTTACCCGGCACATGGATGAACTTCGTTACATCATGATGATAAAATTCAAACTGTTCGAGCTTGAAAAGGTGTTCGATATTCATCAGATCGCCGGTAATGAGATTATCCATCCCAATCACATGATATCCTTCTTTGATAAAGCGATCACATAAATGAGATCCCAGAAATCCCGCTGCACCGGTGATTAAGATTCGTTTTCTTTCTGCCATGAAATAAGATGTTTAATTCTTGATATTAAATATTGTTTTTAAAACTTAAAAGTGAAAACTTAAAACTTAAAAGTGTTCAAAATCTTCAGTTTTAACTTTTAACTTTAATCTTTTAACTTTTCACCGCCAATCTCCCTACACTCTCATAATGGAATCCAAGAGATTTCATTTGCGCTGCATCATACACATTACGTCCATCAAAAATCACACGCTGCTTTAATAAACCTGTAATCTTTTCAAATTCAGGTGTTCTGAATTCACTCCACTCCGTAGCAATGATCAATGCATCCGCATTTTGTAAAGCATCATACTGCCCTTCTGCAAACTTAATTTTATCGCCTACAACTTGACGTACATTCGGCATCGCTTCCGGATCAAATGCCGTTACCGTTGCACCTGCAGCTGTCAATGCCTCAATCATGTATAAAGCCGGCGCCTCTCTGATATCATCCGTATTGGGTTTGAATGCCAATCCCCACAACGCAAAATGTTTTCCTTTGAGATCACCTCCGAAATACTGTAAAATTTTAGGCATTAAAAACAACTTCTGCTCTTCATTCACTTTCATCACGGCTTCCAGAATTTCAAAATTATAATCCACTTCACTGGAGGATTTCACCAGGGCCTGTACATCTTTCGGGAAACAGCTTCCACCATATCCGATGCCCGGAAACAAAAATCTTTTTCCGATCCTTTCATCACTGCCAATTCCTTTGCGCACCATATCCACATCAGCCCCTACCCTCTCACACAAACGGGCAATCTCATTCATAAAAGAAATCTTCACTGCCAGAAAAGAATTCGCTGCATATTTGGTCAACTCCGCACTTCTTTCATCCATAAAAATGACCGGATTACCACTGCGCACAAAGGGCGCATACAGTTCAGTCATTACTTGCTTGGAACGCTCATCAGATGTACCCACCACCACACGATCCGGTTTCATAAAATCATCCACCGCAACACCCTCTCTTAAAAATTCCGGATTACTAACCACGGCAAATTCACCTTTATAATTTTTGGCAATGGCAGCATGCACTTTATCAGCCGTTCCTACCGGCACGGTACTCTTCTCAACGATTACTTTATAATCAGTTAATAGCTTGCCAAGATCATCAGCAACACCCAGAATATATTTCAAATCGGCACTACCATCCTCACCGGGAGGAGTAGGCAAAGCGAGAAATACTATTGCCGCATCTTTAATGCCTTCCGACAGACTGGTCGTAAAATGCAAACGACCTTCTTTTAAATTTCTCAGGAAAATCTTTTCAAGTCCGGGCTCATAAATGGTAATCTGACCATTGGATAATTTCTCCACTTTACGTTGATCAATATCCACGCAGGTAACCTGATTTCCGGTTTCTGCAAAGCATGTGCCGGTCACCAATCCTACATAACCGGTTCCTACAACTGCAATTTTCATAACACATTTACCCAATAAAGCTGGGTATGCCTTTTAATTAATAATTGCTCAGATATTCCAACACTTTCGTTGCGATCAGCTGTTGGGTATCTTCTTTCAATTCGGTGTGCATCGGCAGGGAAACAACACGATCTGTCAGCCAGTCTGTTACCGGCAGATCAAAGGCAGATGAACCATAGGAAGCAAACATATTTTGTTTATGAGAAGGTACCGGATAATAAATCATCGAAGGAATCTGATGCTGAGCTAAAAATTGCGTCAAACCATTTCTTACATCAGCCACATCATTATAGCCATCCAGTGTCAATGTGTACTGGTGAAAAACATGGCTTGTCCAGTCAGCTCTGTAAGGTGTTGATATATGAACATTCCCTTTGAACAATTCATCATATATATCAGCAGCCCGTTGCCTGGCTGCATTGTATTGATCAAGATGTTTTAATTTGATTCGTAAAACTGCAGCCTGTATCGTATCAAGACGGGAATTGCATCCCACCATCTCATGATAGTAACGAACTTTCTGCCCATGATTGGCGATCATGCGCATTTTATCAGCAAGCGTATCATCATTCGTAAAAATGGCTCCGCCGTCTCCGTAACATCCCAGATTTTTAGAAGGGAAGAAAGACGTGCATCCGATATGTCCGATGGTAGCTGCTTTCTTTTTCGTTCCGTCAGGATAAATATAATCACTGCCGATTGCCTGTGCCGTATCTTCGATCACATACAACCCAAATTCATTGGCTATCTCCATGATCTCTTTCATGGGGGCTGTATGTCCGTATAAATGAACGGGAACAATAGCTTTTGTTTTTGGGGTAATGGCATTTCGTAATGCCACCGGATCCATACAAAAAGTTTTAGGATTCACATCCACAAAAACTGGCTTTAACCGAAGTAGTGCAACCACTTCCGTTGTGGCAATATAAGTAAAGGAAGGAGTGATGACTTCATCGCCCGGCTCGAGCCCCAAAGCCATCATGGCAATTTGCAAGGCATCTGTGCCATTCGCACAGGGTATGGTATGTTTCACTCCCAGGTAGGCCGACATCTCCTCGGAAAATAATTGCACAGGTTTTCCATTGATAAACGCTGTACTGTCCAGCACATCCAAAATAGCTGCATCCACTTCATTTTTGATGTGTAGATACTGCGTCTTTAAATCAACCATTTGAATAGAGCCCATAACACCTGTTTAGCGGGGGCAAAAGTACACTATTAACCGCTGTTTTTCAAGGTATTTTATAAATGAAAAAAGACAAGCCTGGAGCCGAAACGTATAACGATCCGGCAACAAGATTAAACAACATAATCTGAGGGAAGTCTTAGTTTTGCGTTAATGATCATGATCTACCATATATTCCGCTTCCTGTTTATGATCGGCATTCGTGTGGCTGCTATCCGAAACCTAAAAGCAAAGTATTGGATTGATGGTCGGAAAAACTGGCGGCAAAGAATCCGAAATAAATGGAAAGTAAGACCCTTTGAAAAAGTCATCTGGATGCACTGTGCCTACGTTGGCGAGTTTGAACAAGGTCGTCCCTTACTGGAAGCGATTCGAAAAATGTATCCTCATACTAAGATTGCATTAAGCTTCTTTTCTCCTTCCGGTTATGAGGCACAAAAAAATTATGAAGGGGCAGATCTTGTAACCTATCTCCCCTTTGATGGCAAAAAAAATGCACGCAAATTCATAGATCTCATCCAGCCCTCTCTTGTCATTTTTATAAAATATGAATTCTGGCATTTTTATTTAGATGCACTCAAAAAAAGAAACACCCCAACTATTCTGGCCTCTGGTTTATTTAGGCAATCTCAACCCTTCTTTAAATCATGGGGAACTTTTCACCGCAACATGCTTCATTGTTTTACCTATTTTTTTGTGCAGGATGAAAATTCGGTACAACTTCTTAAAAATATTGGCCTTGATAAAAATGTAATTGTTTCCGGAGATACCCGGTTTGATAGGGTCATTGAAATTGCTGCAGAAAACACAACGCTCCCTGTAATTGAAAACTATTGCCATAAAAAGACGCTGATCGCAGGAAGTACCTGGCCGGAAGATGAAGCCTTGCTTAAGGAATGGCATTCACTTCAGCCAGACTGGAATCTGATGATCGTTCCTCATGAAATTTCAATGGCCCATCTTGAAAAATTAAAAGTTTTATTCCCGGAATCTATACGACTAAGTGAAATACCCGAGCAAAATGAAAAGATTGAAGACTCCATTTTGATCATTGACAAAATGGGAATCCTTTCAAAAATTTACCAGTATGCTTCCCTGTGTTACATTGGAGGTGGTTTGAAAAAAAGCGGGCATCACAACATTTTGGAAGCAGCCGTTTACGGAAAGGCTGTAATCACCGGCCCGTATATTCAGAAATTCAGTGAAAGCGTTGCGCTTAATAGTGCCGGCGGAAGTTTTATAGTAAATAGTGGTAAAGAATTATTGACAATCTCTTCCGATGAAGAAAAATGGCAAAAAGCAGGCCATATATCCACAGCATTTGTACAATCTCATTTGGGTGCCACAGAAAAAATTATAGGATGGATTCAGGAAAATCGCCTCTTGAGAAGAGAGTAAAAATCTTTAGTGGCAGACTTAGTATCATCCCAACCCAATTTCACCTTTAATTCTCTTTCCATCCAGTAATGCGCCTCTGCATAATTCGTAAAATTATTGATGGTCTTGATGCTGCGCTCATACATGATTTCATCTCCTCTGAATAATTCATTGATAAATACAAAACGATCATTAATTCCGATGGCTTTTCTAAGATCTTTAATAGGGGTAGTACTCAACTGATCAGAAACTTCTTTTTGATGGGAAGCCAATTGTTCATTCAAAGTAGCATCCGTTAAAGTAGACTCAACTTGAGAAACTTCTTTTTTTGCCTCTGTTCGAGGTTGATGTACAAACGTAGGCACCTCCTGTAAATCATCAGTCCATTCAAATAATAATCCGGGCGTTGTATGAATAGGTCTGGTTTGCATTTGATTGGCAAATGCGGCCTTTTCTTTGATTTCGTTCAACTCCTGCTCCACTTCCTCCTCATCTACCTGTAGGACTTCTATTACTTTTTCTTCTTCCACAGGATGCGCTATGGAAACAACAGGCTCTTCGACAGTTGAAACAATATTTACCGATGGCATAATAACTGCCACTCTTTTCCCTGATTTTGGTAATAATTGAGACTGCTCAAATAAGGCCGCCTGAAGTTCTTGTACTAGTGGAAGTAAAGCAGAAGCATCAGCTTTATTTTGATGGGCTTCCTGAATTTCCTGTATGAGCGATGCAATACGATCCATACAATTATTCTTAGATTTGGAACGCGAAATGCCGGTTTTATAAGTTTAATTCCTAAAATGCGGCTAAATTTACGACTTGTTTGATAATAAATAGCACAGAATGTTTATAGAACCATTAATTAAAGGGGAGAAAAGAGGTTGGATCGAAGTCATATGCGGCTCCATGTTCAGTGGAAAAACAGAAGAGCTAATTCGTCGTCTCAAAAGAGCAAAAATTGCCAATCTGAAAGTAGAGATATTCAAGCCGGCTATGGAAGTTCGATATGATGAACAGAAAATCGTTTCTCATGATGAGAATACCATTCATTCCACTCCCATAGAACATTCCCAAAAAATGTTGCTACTAGCCCAGGATGTGGATGTGGTAGGCGTTGATGAAGCTCAGTTCTTTGATCCCGAGATCACTATCGTCTGCGAACAGCTGGCATTAAGAGGGATTCGGGTAATTGTAGCTGGATTAGATATGGACTATAAAATGCAACCATTTGGCCAAATGCCCAATCTACTAGCCAAGGCAGACTATATTACCAAGCTCCATGCAATCTGTGTCGTTTGCGGAAATATCGCCAATTACTCCTATCGTAAAAGTAATGAACAATCTCAGGTTGTTTTGGGAGAAAAAGATAAATATGAACCCCGCTGTAGGCACTGCTATCATGAAGGCTAAAGCATTCGACACGATCGGTCTCTATCTGATAAATCCGGGCAACTCATCAAAATAAGCCGCCTCTTTTCCTTTCAGAAAATATTCTTTGATTGAAAAGATAACCGACTTAAATCCTGTCATCATCTCCCTATGTACATTGACTAAAGTTGCCAGCTCAGTTGCATTTACATGTGAAGCTCCTGAACCTTCATAAAGCATTTTAACTCCTGAATGATACAGGCTCTGAATATAAGCATGCAGCTTGACCAATAAATCAAACATAGCTTTACGATCATTATGATTCAATACGTTTATTGATGCTTCATAAAAATGGATGGCTTGTTGTTGCAGCTCGAGATAAAAATGATATTTATCATCATTGGAAGAACGGCTAAGCTGATCCAGATCTTTCATGATATCTTTCATACTTTTCGCAGCATACATCAAATTTCGCATTCCGGACAGAATCGATTCAAGTCGAAGGGCTTCCTCACTAGTCATTTCTTCTTGCCTGATACGAATATAAAACCCATGTATCTCTCCGTATAAAGATTTTACATCTTCATAGCTTAGGCCATTTTTAAATTTATCGTATGCCGGATAAATCGTGAGTGCACTTGCGCTACCCTTAATATGAAAAACGGACCTCAGAAAATGAAGCGTATGTGCCAGTAAATGATAATACTCTTTTTCGAGGGCGTCGATGGCCAATGAAATATTACTGGCTGGTATCTTCTTCAAATAATCGGTGGAAGATCCTTGCTGAAATCTTTTCTCCAGAAAAAAACTGAACGGCTTTAGAACAGGAAGGAACAGGATCACACCCATCACATTTACCATCGTCTGAAAACATACTAGCTGCATTAAAGGGTCATGAAAACCCGGTATCAGGTTGATAAAATGAAGCAGCGGAGAAATGAAGAAAAAAGTCAAAATACTTGAAAAGGAATTAAAGATCATGTTGCCATAGGCGACTCTTTTTTTAGCAGCCAGCCCCCCGATGGAAGCTAGACCTAACTTAAAAGTTGTGCCTATTTCTGCTCCTAACATGAGCGCTGCGCCTGAAGTAATATCAATGCCTTTATGATACAAAACTGATAATACAAGTGCCATTACAACCGAGCTGGATTGCACCAGTGCGGTCAATACCAATCCCAATAAGCCGAAAAAGACCAAGGGATATGCTGCAAATTTTACCAGTGCCGTATTTTGTATCAAGACTTCCACACCTTCTTTGATGTATACAAGCCCCAGAAATAAAAATGCAAAACCAACAAAAAAACGGGCTACATAATATATGGGATGGTTTCTGCT
Organism: Bacteroidota bacterium; assembly: GCA_046303015.1. Taxonomy (GTDB): domain Bacteria; phylum Bacteroidota; class Bacteroidia; order Chitinophagales; family Chitinophagaceae; genus Lacibacter. The sequence goes on from JBKCGY010000013.1 coordinate 9,605, forward strand.
GATTGCAACCATTAGGATTCCGGAAATAGCTAGTAAGGGTAATGCAAAATCTTTAATATCAAAATAAAAACCCAAGGACACTAATAACCATCCCGTAAACGTTGTTCCAATATTGGCACCCATCATGACAGCCAGTGCCTGATAGAGCTGAACAACCCCTGCACCTACCAAAGAAAGAACCAGCATATTCACAACGGAACTACTTTGCATGAATACAGTCAGTACGGCACCTCCGGCTACAGATTTGAAACGATTACTGGTTTGTTGTTTTAAAAATAATTTGAATTTTCTGCTGAGTGCATGCCGTAAGGCTTCCTCCATAAAACCGGTTCCCATCAGAAACAATACCACTCCTGTCAAAAGTTTCCATATATCCATAGAAGTAAGTTAATAAAGTAATTTTTACCCGCCGAAAAAAGACAATAATTAATAAATGAATCATGCAGAATATCAAATAGAATATTGAGTTTTCTCATCTTATGATATAAGATGAAAGAAAATCATTAACATAAAAGCCTTTATTTTTGAGAAATTTTTTTTATCGCCTCCTTTCGGATCATAAAAACCCTTGTACAAAAAGAATGGTTGCTGGAAAGACGTCAGCAACATAGTTTTTTTGGCATTTTATTGTATGTTGCCTGCACAGTTTTTGTGCTTTATCTATCCATGGGGCAACCCGAGGCATCGGTTTGGAACGGCTTATTCTGGATGAATTTATTATTTATTGGCATCAATGCCATTGCAAAAAGTTTTCTTCAGGAAGGTAAAGGTCGCATGCTGTACTACTCTAGCATTTCCGGACCGGTAGATTTTATTTTTTCAAAGATTATTTACAATGTGTTACTGATGACATTCATGTGTTTGGTAACGCTTACTTTGTTTAGATTCTTTCTAGGACAACCCTTTACGCAAGCCTGGCGATTTTGGGGATGTACAATCTTAGGAGGAATCGGAATAAGTCTTGTATTTACTTTTTTAGCCGCCATTACAGAAAAAGCCAATCAAAATGCGGCCCTGATGGCTATATTGGGTTTCCCCATTATGATACCTCAACTGTTGCTATTAATTCGATTATCGAAATCTGCTTTCGGTGAAATATTCAGAGATCAGGCAATATTACAAATCGTTTCTCTTCTTATCGGACTGGATATCATGATCATTTCATTAAGTATCATTTTGTATCCATTTTTATGGAAAGATTAGGTGCAGACCTTACCTTTGTTACGTTGTTTATACATATTTGTATATTCATGGATTGCCTGCTTCCTTAAATTGAAAACTGCATGATTCGTAAATACTGGTGGAAAATAGTTGCTTCAGTGCTGTTGATTTACACTTTTGTAGCAGGTTATCTGATTCCGGTTCCATTCATAGGCAATTTGTATCATACCATTCGGAATCTATTCTTTCATGTACCCATGTGGTTTGGACAAATGATCTTACTATTAGTATCCCTTGTTTATTCCATATCTTATTTGCATAAACCGAATCTATACCATGACATAGCTGCAAAAAGTTTTGCAATTACTGGCATCATCTATGGTATTCTTGGATTAATTACCGGTGCAATCTGGGCAAACTTTACCTGGGGTGAACCTTGGAGTAATGATCCCAAACAAATAGCGGTTGCTATCGCTTTACTTATCTATCTGGCCTATTTCGTACTTAGAAATTCAATCCCGGATATGGACAAGAGGGCAAGGATCGCCGCCGTATATAACATATTTGCCTACTTTATGTATATCCCGCTGATAATGATCTTACCACGACTGGTAGAATCACTACACCCCGGAGGAAAAGGAGTAGCGGGAAATCCGGCGCTAAGTGGTCAGGATTTAGATCCTACGATGCGACTGGTTTTCTGGCCGGCGGTAATCGGCTGGACTTTACTCGGCGTTTGGATAACTCAGCTTTATATTCGATATTGGAAACTGAAAGAAAAAGAATGGCTTCATGCGTAAATTAATCATTATAACCTTATTGGCAATCTTACATAACATGTCATCCATTGCCCAAACTGTTGCTGAACAGACAGCTGTTAAACCCATAATGGAACAGGAAGGGAAAATTTATGTAGTAATGCTAGTTTGTTTGGTAGTTTTGGGCGGATTGATTGCCTATTTATTTCTGCTCGATAAACGCATCAGCCACATGGAAGAAAAAAAATAAGTTCTTTATTATATCCTAAAATCAACGATTGTTATGTCAAATCAACATTACAGCTTTTTTGAAAGCGTAGAGAAAAGCTTTGATAAAGCCGCTTCCTTTACGCAGTTAGACAAAGGGCTTCTGGAAC
>JBKCGY010000014.1:0-2089 GCA_046303015.1 Bacteroidota bacterium
AAGACCAACGAATTAAAATGAAAAACTGGATGATTATATAACCTTTGAAATTTTGGATAAAAACATCGGATTTATCGACGCGAAATCTTTTTATTTTGTCCAAAGTAATAAAATAACGAAAGCGTTCGATAAGGAACTAGAATCCTACTTTGCTCAATTGAACGAAAAAGGCGTAGCAAATTTAATTATAGACCTCAGAGAAAATGGAGGTGGATCAGGTTATCCGGCGGAGGCCATTCTTCAAAAAATAGCGCATAAACCTTATCAGCAAGAAGGAGGATCAACTATGCGCGTAAGTGCTCAGTTCAGAGCGTTTATAGATAATTTGCCTCGTCCAATTCGCTTGATTGCAAAAAAAGGACAGATGAAAAATTTCTACCTACATCCAATCGGAACAAATGTGAAAGAAGAAAATAAACCATCATTACCGAAAAAAGTAAAAAACAGATTTAATGGTCAGGTTTATGTTTTAATCGGACCAAATACGCATTCGGCAGCGATGATGATGGCTAATGCTATTGAAGATTTTGACCTTGGAATCTTAGTGGGTGAACCTACAAAAAGTATTCCCCGGGAACTGAGCAATGCGCTCCCCTTGAAAACGCCTAACACGAAAGTAGCATTTGTGGTTCCTGCTACCTTGTTTACCCGTGCAAGTGGCGATGCAAATAACTACGAACCCGTGAAACCGGATGTGTTGATTGAGACTGCGCCTGAAGATGTTCAACTCAAGCGTGATCCTGTTATGCAATATGTTCTGGGAAAAATAATCGGTAACAACTAGTATTAACCAACTTCAATGCGTTTCGTTTGAAAAGCCTGTTATATGGAATGATTAGTTTAAAAAACATAGTGAAGTTACTATTTCATGCGCTTGGTTGGGGAGTTTTATTGCTGTTGGTTTTGCTACAAAACGACCTGAGCGATTGGAATGACGAAGACTACTTTTTGTTTGCTGTTGTTCTTGTTTGTATGGGTATGGTAGTGTACATAAATCTTTATTTGCTGATACCACGTTTTTTGTTCACCAAGAAATACGCTCACTACACAGGATTTCTGTTTTTACTCGTTTTTCTGACTGCTTCCTTGATAACCTGGATTATTTCTGATCTTGATCTTGAGAGTATTGACTGGTCTTCTCGCTTTGTGGTCACGTTGATCGCCATGGTGTCTTTAGCATTGTTAACGAGTGGCGGTAAGTTGTTTGTAGAGTATCTGAGAAAGATGATGAAGTTCAGGGAAATTGAAAACAAGCAGCTGAAGGATGAACTTACGCTGCTCAAGGCTCAGATCCAACCCCATTTCCTATTAAATACGCTGAATAACTTATACGGTCTGATCACACAGCATCAAAATCAAAAGGCTTCAGAAATCACCTTGAAATTGTCTGATCTCATGCGTTATTTACTGGAGAGTAGCAAAGCAGACAAGGTTAGTTTGAAAAAGGAAATACAGTTTTTAGAGGATTATTTAAGTTTAGAAAAAATACGTTTGAGCAAAAACACAGATATCCGCTTTGAAGTTTCAGGAATTGTTTCAGATGTTTTGATAGCACCATTGTTGTTTATTCCATTGGTGGAAAATGCGTTCAAACACGGATTAAAAACTAATAAATCTGACAGTTTTGCCCACTTTTCATTGTCTGTGCAGGGGAAAGATTTATTTTTTGAAGCTAAAAATTCATTAGGAAAAAGCCTTGAAAATTCACCAGAAAGCGGAACAGGCATCGCAAATCTCAGGAAACGATTACAACTTATTTATCCCAATAATCATCTACTTGATATTCAAGAATCGAACGATGAATATAAAGTCGTATTACACATTCAACTATGAAGTTTAATTGCTTAATCGTAGATGATGAGCCCATCGCTCAGCAGATTTTGGAAAAATACATCTCACAAATAGATGTGCTGAATTTGGTCGGTAAATGCGGGAATGCCTTTGAAGCATTGAACGTTTTACACAAAGAACCTGTTGACATTTTATTCCTGGATATTAAAATGCCTTCCCTTTCGGGATTGGACATGCTTAAAACGTTGCTAGCCCCTCCTAATGTTATCCTAACAACCGCTTTTTCAGAATTCGGTGT
>JBKCGY010000015.1:0-4760 GCA_046303015.1 Bacteroidota bacterium
CTTCCAACACATCGGGCTCCATTGCGGCAGCTTTGAATCTTTGTCCGCACTCAAATGAAAACTCTTTCAGGATTCGGGCACAAAATCCATGTATGGTAAAGATGGAGGCTTTATCAAATGACAACAGCGCTTTTTGTAATCGCTCGATTGCTTTTTCGTTATCCGAAAAATCATCTACAATCTTTTTTATCGTGGGGTCTTCTATTTTTCCGGTACGGGCATACATCAGTGCCACACGAATAAATGCGCGGACACGAATCTCCATTTCTGCAGCTGCATCGCGCGTAAATGTTACCATCAATATTTTCTCAATCGGAATGTTCTTTTCCAACACCAGCCTAAGTGCCAGGATGGCGATGGAATAGGTTTTCCCTGTTCCCGCACTGGCTTCAATCAGGTTTATTTCCTGCAAAGGCACCTCAACAGCATCGAAATCATCATGAATAACAGGTGGCATAGCGCTGATTTTATATGCGTTATTTTAATTTAAATACATCAGGACCATTAACAAATAAAGTCTCCATCAAATCCGGTATTAAAAAATTCATCATGGAAACAGAATCGGGAGACAGAAAACTGAAAGACTCAAGCTTAGTCTCTATCGCCCTTTTCAAATACCGATCGTCACCAAATATTTTCTTACCCAGACCGTACTGTTCTATATTGTCTTTATTTTCATAAAGATATTTTAGTTCATCAACAGCGATATTCCTGTCTGATGGGTCGGAAGTAACGGGTTTAGCATAATACAGATAAGCAATCAGAGGATAAAATGGAAGCAACCGAAAATGTCCTTCTTTAAAATAGGCCAACAACCGATTCGTGATGTCTGTGGCCTGTTCATCGGTGATTAGGTTTGCGGGGATATAAAGCTCTGCCTGATTATCGTTAACATCTTTAAAGAGAAAGTAAAAATCAAGCGGTGCTGATTCTTGGATGCGGACAAATAAATAGCGAACCCAATGAGCCATAATTTGTTTTAACGCTGACTTGGAATTATAGAGGCCAATATAATTATTGCCATAAATGTCTACGCTTCCCCTGATGATTGTGCCGGCAACCGTTTGATCGATCTGAATCTTTCTTACCGGTTCTCCATTAACAATAGTGCGAAATCGCAACACAAAAGGTTCCGCCATTTTCTTCATGTTATCAACCCACACATATCCTGCCGTTGCCAAAGGCAACTCCCCCTTCCTCTTTTTTTGCTGAACATATAATTCCATGTCGGGCTCGCCAGTAATAAAATCTTGTTGTATACTCCATTGCAGTAAATGATTCGGCTCGAATATTTCTGTATCCGACAGGCGTTCATCTTCGTCATTAAAATATATTCCCAAAATTTTATTGAAATAATATTTTATGGGATGATTGAAGAAGTATGCAATCTGATCCAACGAAACCTCGGCAAAATCCGGTGGATCCTGTTGTGCAGATTCGTTGAGATCAAAAACTTTATCACTTACCAATGTATTGCCCAGATAATTTGGCGGCAGCGCATATTGCGGCTCTCTGTATTTAGAGCTGAACAAATGAAGCGGGTGCTTTTGTATTTTATATTTCTTGAATTCTTCCTGATCATCCGTTTTCAGTGCGATGTAATCCAGCAATTCATCTACAATGGCAGAAGGTGGCTGTTCGTTTTCTTTTTGTGCGTTGCCGGACAGATAACTTATATAAAGTCGTTCGCGGGCAGCAAGCAGGGTTTCTAAAAAAAGATGTTTGTCGTTGCGGTATGTACTGCGGTCGCCCGACAAACGCGACCCTTTGTTCAAGAGACTAAAACTTAAAATACTATCCTGGCGGGGAAACTTATCAAAATCCATTCCGAGCATTGCAATGACCTTGTATGGGATGCTGCGCATCGGAACCATCGAAGAAAAATTAATGCCCTTTCCACCGTAAAGACCGGAACGGCTTTCCTGTTCTAGTTTGCTGAGAAACACCTGACGAAATACCTGATAGCTAATCGGCTCATTCACAATCTCGCTCATTGCACTGATAGACTCCAGCAGATTGGCAAACCTCGGAAAATCATCATCATCCTCTTCTTCATCAAGGATCATTTCTTTCATGATCTCTCCTAAATAATTCGCCCATTCACCGATGGTGCGAGATTGTATTGTGTTGTCAATTAAACGAATCAAAGATTGTATAAACTGATACAGTCTTATGCGATCTGCCATGGCCGACCCTTCTGCCGTATCGAGTGGATAGAGCTCTTGTTCTCCATCATCATAAAGCGTTTCACCACTCATGCATAATCCATACATGATCTTCTTCAGTCCATAATTCCAGCTTACCATCCAGGTTTCTGTTGCGGGGTCAGACGAAGCGGGAGACAATGCACTGTGTCCGAAAAAAATGCCCGCTTCCCTTACAGCCTGTCGAACAGCAGTGATATCTGAAAACCCAAATCGTTTTCTTATATAAGAGGAGTCGAGTAAGGATAATACATCTTCTGACTTAAAGGTTTCTGGATTGACATTGAGAATATCCCGTAAGGCGGTGAAGAGTGTGTTGCCCTGTGCAACCGATTCGTCTGATATGACATAGGGAATCTGAATCGGCGCATTGTCAAATACAGCGCGGATATACGGAGCATAAAGATTGATGTCGCTTACCATAACAGCCACATCTCTTGCGCCCATCTGCGGTTCTACCTTAAATACATCAATGAGATAATTGTATAACACCTCTACCTCTCTTACCGGAGTATAACAACCTACAATATGCAGGGAATGATCTTTTAGCAATGCTTCCGGAATATCTGTTCTGTTTGCGTTGGAAACATTGTTATGTATTTCCGATTGAATTCTGCTGAGCAGCGTTTCGTTTTCTGATGCTGAAGCAGAATCATCTATTACTTCATAAACATTGGCATAATCATCATGACTCAATAAAAGTTTATAGCTTTCACTCAGTACCTCTCCCCAGTTGATGAGCAGTTCATTGCCTTCGGTTCTTAATTCCAGCAGATCGGGCCTATTGCGCAGTGCGGCAATTTTTTTATCAGAAACATCATCCATCCAGAGGTGTTCGGGGGATGGATTCAAAATATAAAACTTTACTTCAATCACCTTTGCCAGCGTAGAGAAAATTTCCAGATAGTAAGGTGTAACAATAGCCAAACCAAAAAACCTCAATTGCGGCAAAGCGCTTTTTATGATCTCTGCAGCATTCGGGTCTTTAATTTTTTCGATTAAACGCGTAGAGACATCAATCTGATCCGCATAATTTTTACCCAACCGTTCTCTCATGCGATCCCACAGATACGCCTGCCAGCTTAAATCAGCATCGGATTCCTGAACAGATTTTTTCCATGCTGTAATTTTTTCATGGCGATATATCTGATACTGATCAAAAAGATCCGCCATTTCCATCGCAAGCGCTACACGATGCGATTCATTATTTTCATAATAAGATGAGATCTGTGGAAATTGCTGTATAAATGCATCCTCACTCAGCGACATATAGATTGCCCACATCATACGCTCCCTGTCAATCAATACCGGCGCACCCGGACAAAGCAGATAGTATAATTTTAGAAGAATGTCTTTCATGTTGACAAAACGGATATTCGCGGCAATGCCAATATGATCTGCGATCTGTTGTCGTAGTCTCTTATTGGTGCCCTCCGTTTGTGTAACGATCCATTGATTTTCAAAAACACCCAGCTTTTCAGATCTGAGATCAAGGGTGAGTTTTCGAGATAAATCATCCAGAGATATAGAAACAAATAACTGCATGTATGAAATAGGTTTTATGCGTCGGTTCTCATTCTTTTTTGAATCCCCGATATGCGTTGCACTTGTTTTTTTATGCCGGCTCTTAAACATTCTTCACTACCGCGAATGATTCCGGATTCAATTGCCCGGGTTATACCGGTATATAATAATTCGCGGGTTAATAAAGGATTGTCGACCGTATCGGGCAATACCACCATTACTTTTTTAAATTCAGAACCCTGGCTTTTATGAATGGTCATTGCAAAAACCGTTTCGCAATCGCCGAGCGAAGCAGGGCTTACGGAGCGGGGAGCAGATTGCCCTTCGGGAGCCTCAAACCAAACGCGTAACCGGTTGGATGCAGCATCCATTCGCACGATACCAACATCTCCATTAAAAAGATCAAGCTCATAATTGTTTTTAGTGATGATGATGGGGCGATTATGATAAAAGCCCGCAACAGGTCTTATTAGCTCAGGCCTTAAAGTATGTAACGCTTTTTCAATTTTTCGGTTGAGCGTATATAGTCCGCATTCTCCTTCTCTAACGGTAACGAGTACCCTAAGCTGATTCAGTTTTTTTAATGCCTTGGCAATATCGGGTTCTTCCAAAAACTCAACATACCCCTGAATGAATTCATTGAACACACCCTCATTAGTATGATCTATCAGCCGAATATTTTTATGCTGTTCAGCAGTAAGCAAACGAATGGCCGCATCGTCATCTGCACGAATGATCGACTGGCTCAATTGCCCGATTTCGCCCTGTTGTTTGAAACGGTGACTAAGCCTGAGCTCTGTAATGCCGGAAGCAAGAAGATTCATGGTGTCGGCTACATGACTGTTGGTTATTTGACGAGGAGCGTCAGCAACAAACCCGTTTATCCATTCCCTGTCTTCAGTTGAAAAAAGATTCAGTTCGCCTGCAGCCAAACAGAGATCCCCAAATAAACTTCCTGCTTCTACAGAGGCCAGCTGATCCTTATCACCCAATAATAAGAGTCGGGTTGTAGGCCCGCAGGCAGATAATAAT
>JBKCGY010000016.1:0-3469 GCA_046303015.1 Bacteroidota bacterium
ATTCAGCATCGAACTCATTGAGTATACGGTTTGATTGTAATTGGATATAGATTTTTTTATTACGAAGAAGCCTTCATTGGTCAATGATTGATCAAGTGTATCGTTTTCTTTTCCTAAATATTTTTTTAAGCCATATGATGAGGTCATTTCATCAAATATGATAAGGTATATATCCGGTTTTAATGAGTCAGCTATATCTCTATATTTTTTAAATTCTTTATAAACAGAGAATCTTGGATCAATAAGCTTATGATGTTCGTTTAATCTGCCAAAGTAATAAACACTTTTGAGGCATTCCATACAAATTAATATTATCATTAATAGGTTTAAATAATTGTAGGCTTTGTTATAAGATTTATTTTTCTTTTTAAGCCAAATTGCTAAAAAAACAAACAATAAAAGTGTTGCCGGAATAAGTACTATATACCTGGCCAGATAATCAGAAAACACAGATAATTTTAATGTATCTTGAATATATCCAAAAAATAATATGTACACAGATAGTATAAAGGAAAAGATGAGGGATTTACGTTTATCCTTTAAGTATAGCTTTGAAGAAAAAAATATGATGAAAATTCCTGATGTAAACCCCAAAAAATTCTTAAGAATAATTTGAACAGATAAAAACCCGAATAATTCATTATAGCCAATATGAATAAATAAAACAGGCAGTATAAGTATATATATCGGAGTATTTCGCAATAGTCCTTTTGTGTTATCCGACATTTATATTTTTTTTGAACTTATGCCAATACATGCAATTTAAAATCAATATAATTTATGTTCCAAATACGCCGGTATCATGGTTCTCCAAGTTTGCCAGTCGTGCGGCCATTCATCTCCCCAGATATCCAGATTGTAATTGATTCCTTTATCATATAACACCTTACCAAATCGTCCACTGCTGGTAGGATCTTCAAAAGAACCGCTTCCGGTTACGATGTGAATGTGATGGCTACGGCGAATTTTTTCCAGTGTATCATGATGGGAAAGGTTTGGGATGTAGTGCATCGGACTGTTATAATACACCTGCTCATCCCAGTAACCCCGGGTATATTCAGTCAATTCATAAACGCCACTCATGGCCAGTACCCCATTAATGATATCAGGACGTTTCATGAAAAGGTTCATGCTGTGTAGGGCGCCGAAAGAAGCCCCACAGGTATAAATGTGGGTGTCATGACTGGAATTATTTCTGATGAAGGGAACTACCTCATTGTAGATATATTCATTAAACTGGTTGTGGCGGATGGCTTTATGTTCTCCGGCCATATTGTAATTCATCCAGCTTTCTGTATTGATGCTATTCACACTATACACTTTCAGCTTGCCCGCTTCAATCCAGGGCCGCATGGTTTCAATCATCTGAAATCGCTCATACTCCAGATAATCGGCTGCTGCCGTAGGAATCATTAAAAGAGCAAATCCATAATGACCATATACTGCTATGGGCATTTCTTTCTGGAGTGCGGGGCTATACCAGCTGCGAATTTCTCTGTGCATAAACAGGTTTTATTAAAGAGTAACAAATATCGGGATATTCGGCAAGTTTAACAGAATGCTTTTACTCCCCAATTCTTACTAAATTTGTACTTTAAATAATCGACCAAAAAATTACTATGATACAGACAGGAAACCCCGTTATCAGCATCTATACCGAGATGACTCCCAATCCGGAAACGATGAAGTTTGTTGCGAATAAACTTTTGTATCCCGGCAAGAGTATTGATTTTCCTGAAGTGAGTGCGGCAGATGCCTCTCCGCTGGCACAGGAATTATTTGGTTTCCCTTTTGTAAAAGCTGTTTTCATCGCCAGCAATTTTGTTACGCTTACACGGAGCAATCCCGATACAGACTGGCAGGAAGTGATTCCTGCTATTCGCCAATTCTTAAAAGATTATCTGGAAGCAGGTAAACTGGTGATTGACGAAGCACTAATTCCGCAAACACCCCAAGAAGAAGTGGTGCTTAGTGGAGATGAAGGTGATATCATCAAACGCATTCAGGATATTCTGGAAAACTATGTAAAGCCTGCTGTGGAAATGGATGGCGGTGCGATTCAGTTTAAAAGCTATAAAGACGGCAAAGTGAATCTCATGTTGCAGGGAAGTTGCAGCGGTTGTCCGTCTTCCATGATTACCTTAAAAGCCGGTATTGAAGGTATGATGAAAAGAATGATACCTGAAGTACAGGAAGTGGTCGCCGAAGCGGAATAAGGCATGTCTTTTTTTCAGCCATTTATTGAAGGGTTACAATCTGCCGCACTGATTGAATACGTAGCGGTTATTTCGGGTATTGCCAGTGTTTGGTTCAGTAAACAAGAAAACGTTTGGGTATATCCCGTCGGTCTCATCAATACAACAATTTACATTTATCTCTCTGCCAAAGCTTCTTTATTTGGCGAAAGTGCGGTAAACGGTTATTATACAATCATGAGTTTATACGGGTGGTGGTGCTGGTTGCAAAAAGACAAGACAAAAACAAACTATCGGATGAACATAACTTTTTCGGATAGAAAGTGGCTGTTTTATCAATGTAGTTTCTTTCTGATCTTATTCATTGTAATTTTTTCTTCTTTGTTTTTTTTGAAAGATAAATTCTATGCCGATACGATTCCCTGGGCAGATGCGCTGGCTTCTGCATCGGCTTTTACTGGCATGTGGCTGATGACACGTAAAAAAGTTGAGAGCTGGTACTGGTGGGTCATTACAAACATAATATCCATTCCCTTGTTTATTTATAAGGGATACTCGCTGACGGGAATATATTATTTTATTCTTTTGATTTTGGCAGTAGCCGGTTTAAGAGCATGGAAATACAAGGCCATTAAGTGGCACTCAAACCCCTAAGATTTTATGTCTTCTCTCAACATAAAAAAGATTGTAATTATTGGACCGGAAAGCACGGGCAAATCTTCTTTATGTGCTGCATTAAGTCAGCATTATGAATCCATCTGGTGTCCCGAATACGCCAGAGAATATTTGCTGTCCAATGGAACAAATTATACACATGAAGATTTGCTCACCATTGCAAAAGGGCAAATTCAATTAGAAGAAGACTTACTTCGTCAGGTTAATGGTGTAGGCAAACTCATTCCATATTTTATTGATACGGATATGTATGTAATGAAAGTGTGGAATGAGTTTGTTTTTCAGCAATGCCACAAGCTTATTCTAGATCAAATTGTGCACAGGCAATATGATGCGTATTTGTTATGCAAACCTGATATTCCATGGGTGAAAGATGAGTTGAGAGAATATCCGGATGAGTCCATACGTATTCAGTTATATCACTACTACAAAGATGCCATGATACATCAGTCCTTACCCTGGGTTGAAATATCCGGCGATTACCAGCAGCGATTAGAAATGGCTATTCGGTTTACGGATAGTTTGTTGAGTTTATAAAATCAATGAAGTAGGGGCGAAAAATCTTTCGCCTGCATTCGGTAAAATGAAAATGGTTCGTG
>JBKCGY010000017.1:0-3707 GCA_046303015.1 Bacteroidota bacterium
AAGAATGTAGTTGAAAAAGGGATGACCTACAGCTATGTGGGACGGAAATTGAAGAAAAGAGAATATCGTCAGCTATGGATCGCCCGTATCAATGCGGCCGTTCGTCAGGAAGGATTGACGTATTCTGAATTCATCCACAAATTGAAAGTAAAGAATATTGATCTGGATCGCAAAGTACTGGCCGACCTGGCCATGAATGCACCGGAAAGCTTTCAGAAACTGGTTGCTTCAGTTAAATAAGCTCACGTGTTAAAATGTTTATTATACAAAAAACGGATGTTCGTCATCCGTTTTTTTATTTTGCATAATCATTTTCAATAACAGAATTAATACGCAGTGAAACCATCATCATCTTCCTACGAAATGTCGAATACGACCTATACGGATCTGGTACACCAGACCTTTAATTTTCCTCAGGATGGCTTTGAAGTGAAAGACGGCTATCTTGAATTCAACGGAGTCGATCTGAAAGCATTGATTGATAAGTATGGCACGCCTATGAAGATATCCTATCTGCCCAAAATTGGCATGCAGATCAGGAAAGCCAAAGCCATGTTTGAGGCTGCGTTTAAGCGTCATCGTTATGAGGGTAAATATTTTTACTGTTATTGTACCAAGAGTAGTCATTTTTCTTTTGTTGTGGAAGAGGCCTTGAAGCATGAAATTCATCTGGAGACATCCTATGCCTATGATATTGAGATTATCAATAAATTATATCAGAAGAAAAAGATCAATAAAGACATACAGATCATTTGTAATGGATATAAGCAGAAAGGCTATATCGCTCGTATTGCCAAATTGCTGAACACCGGTTTTAAAAATGTAACACCGATTCTTGATAATAAAGAAGAATTGCAACAGTATAAAAAAACAGTAAAGGTGCCTTTTAAGGTTGGGATCAGGGTGGCTGCAGAAGAAGAACCCAATTTCCCTTTTTATACTTCCCGTTTGGGTATCAGAGCTAAAGATATATTAGAGTTTTATGTGGATAAGATTGAGGGCAATGAAGATCGTTTTCAACTCAAGATGTTGCATATCTTTTTAAATAAAGGAATCAAGGATGATATCTATTACTGGAGTGAACTGAATAAGGTGGTTAACCTTTATTGTCAGCTTAAAAAGATCTGCCCGGAATTGGATTCTATTAATATAGGAGGAGGATTCCCGATTAAACATTCTCTGGGATTTGAATATGATTATCAATTCATGATCCATGAAATTGTAGGTACCATCAAAAAGACCTGTAAAAATGCGGGTGTTCCAATGCCTAATATTTATACAGAATTTGGAAGTTTCACTGTAGGAGAGAGTATGGCACATATATATTCCGTACTCGGACAAAAAACGCAGAACGATCGCGAGAACTGGTATATGATCGATTCTTCTTTTATTACTACGCTGCCGGATACCTGGGGGATAGGAGAGAAATTTTTGATGCTGCCCATTAATAAGTGGGATAATGAATATCAGCGTGTGGTATTAGGCGGTATCACCTGCGACAGTCATGATTATTATGACTCTGAAGAGCATATCAATGAAGTATTTCTACCCAAACTCAATGGTGTTTCACAAGAGCCTTTGTATGTTGGCTTCTTTCATACCGGAGCCTATCAGGATCAGATCAGCGGATATGGAGGTATTAAACATTGTATGATCCCTTCTCCCAAACATGTGATCATTGGCTATGACAAAAACGGGAAACTGACCGATTGGTTATATGCGAAAGAGCAAACCGCTCAAAGTATGTTGAAGATATTGGGATATTGACAGGTCGTTGTTCGTTGCTCGATGTTCGTTTTTCGTATTTTTCGAGCGACGAGAAACGAAAGACGAGAAACGATTTCCTAAGCTTTATCTTACCTTTACACTCTAAATTTTAAAATATGTATCCCGAACAAATAGTATTGCCCATGAAGGGCGAAATGACAGATGGAGGATTTGATGAGTTGCTTACACCTGAGTCTGTAGATCAGGCATTACAAGCGAAAGGTACTTCTCTTGTATTTATTAATTCTGTTTGTGGTTGTGCTGCCGGTTCTGCTCGTCCGGGTGTATTGATGGCAGCACAAAACAGTGTCGTTCGTCCGGATCGGTTACTGACCAGTTTTGCCGGATTTGATGTTGCTGCCGTGAACAAAATAAGAGAACATTTATTACCCTATCCGCCGAGTTCTCCCTGTATAGCTTTATTTAAAGATGGTCAGGTAGTGCATATGATCGAGCGTCATAATATTGAAGGCAGACCTGCGCCTATAATCGCTCAGGAATTGATTGGAGCGTTTGAGGAGTATTGCAAGTAAAATAGTTGTAGGTTGTAAGTTGTAGGTTTATACTTTTATACACCGACAACAGACAACCGACAACAGACAACCGACAACAGACATGTATCCAAATCTATATTACTTTTTCAAAGACATATTCGGTGTAGAATGGGAGTGGGCACGATTTCTCAATTCATTCGGTTTTTTTGTAGCGCTTTCTTTTCTGGCAGCTGCTTATTTTCTTACGAGAGAACTCAAAGCACGTGAAAAAAAAGGATACCTAAAACCTATTGAGGAAACCATCACAGTCGGGAAAGCCGCTACGCCGGCAGAACTGATCGCAAATGCACTCATGGGATTTGTAATGGGCTACAAGATCATAGGGGCCTTTATGGTAGCCGGTGAAGAAGGGGTTAATCCTCAGGAATACATTTTTTCAACTCAAGGAAATTGGGGCGTAGGAATATCATTAGCAATTTTTTTTGCAGGAATCAAGTGGTATGAAAAGTATAAGCAAAAAATGGTCAAACCAGAGGAGAGAAAGATCAGAGTTTGGCCTCATGAAAGAGTAGGAGATATGACTATTCTTGCGGCTGTATTTGGCTTTGGTGGAGCCAAGATCTTCCATAATCTGGAGAATTGGGATGATTTTGTGGCGGATCCTGTAGGGGCGCTACTGTCTTTTAGCGGTTTGACATTTTATGGAGGGTTAATTTGCGCCGCCATTGCTATCATCATTTACAGCAAGAGAAAAAAAATATCCATCCGCCACCTGATAGATGCATTGGCACCTGCGCTGATGATCGCTTATGCGATAGGTAGAATTGGATGTCAGGTTTCAGGTGATGGGGATTGGGGTATTCCCAATAGCGCCTATTCTGTTGATGAAAACGGACAAGTTTATTTGGCTGATTCGATAGACTTTCAAAAGGCAGTTGCGCACAACCCCAATTATTTGTGGAGAGAATTTGGGACACTTAATCCAGATTCTATTCCGCATCGATCCGTTAAAGCTCCTTCATTTTTGCCGGAAGGATTGTTTGCTTATGCTTATCCGCATAATGTAAACAGTGTAGGGGTGCCACTAGCCGGTTGTGAGGGGAAGGAGCATTGCAACTACCTGCCGATGCCAGTTTTCCCAACTCCTTTTTATGAAACGATGATTTGTTTGTTAATGTTTCTGATTTTGATCTTAATACAAAACAAATTATCACTCCCGGGTACTTTATTTTCCATCTATTTAATCATGAACGGGTTGGAACGATTTTTTATTGAGAAAATACGGGTTAATACTAAATATCAGGACCTCCCTTTTCAACCAACGCAGGCAGAAATTATTTCCGTTGGATTAATATTGACGGCCATTTTTCTATTGTATTTCTTTAAAATACAAAAAGGGGTTAGCCATAAATTATAACCCTTTTATTTTGTTTAATTAATTAGCAC
>JBKCGY010000018.1:0-3637 GCA_046303015.1 Bacteroidota bacterium
TTGGGTGAAGTAGCCACTTCCTGCTCCTTACCGATCATATCCAGCAATAAAACTTGTAATCCTGCTCCGGCTAAATGACAAGCAATACGACTACCCATGATGCCACTGCCTAATACAGCGACTTTTTTGATGTGTCTATTCATACTAACCGAAGTTATGAAAACTTATTAGCAAGTCAAAGGTGAAAGGGGGAAGATATAGTTGTCAGTCCCGCCCCGAAAGCTTTCGGGGCGGGACGTTGTCAGGTTGTCGTGGTTGTCGTAGTAATTTTTATTAAAATCCTCTGTGACTTTGTGCCTCAGTGTTAAAAAAAAGATGTCATCATACCTTAGCTAACTTTCGCGCCGGGAGGAATCGCATCTTCTGGACGTACAAAATGCAACTTACCATCTGTAGTTTCTGCCATTAAGATCATGCCATTGCTTTCAATACCACGCATTTTACGAGGCGCAAGGTTCACCACAACCGTTACTTGTTTTCCCACTACTTCTTCGGGAGTAAAATGCAATGCGATTCCACTCACAATGGTGCGGGTTTCAAAACCCAGATCAACAGAGAGTTTCAAAAGCTTATCTGCTTTCTCTACTTTTTCAGCACTTATAATCGTACCGACACGTAAATCTATTTTGGCAAAATCGTCGAAAACGATTTCAGGTTTAACATCGACTGAAGATGCTTGTTTATCCGGCTGTGGCTGGGGAGTTGATGAAGAAATCATACCTGCTTTTAACTTTTCGATCTGATGCTGAATTTCTGCATCTTCAATTTTTCTGAATAATAATTCGGGGGCTCTCAAGGCATAGCCAATACTCAGCAGTTTTAGTTTACCTGCATTTTCCCAGTCCAGCATCTTCTCAACCACTTTCATCATATAAATCATCTTCTTCGCTGTATTGGGGAGAAAAGGATTGATGAGGATAGCTAGATTGGCACTTAGCTGTAAGCACAGATGCATCGCATTATCAATCAGCTTTTG
Source organism: Bacteroidota bacterium (assembly GCA_046303015.1). Classification (GTDB taxonomy): domain Bacteria; phylum Bacteroidota; class Bacteroidia; order Chitinophagales; family Chitinophagaceae; genus Lacibacter. Next base: position 977 of record JBKCGY010000018.1, read on the forward strand.
CGCATCCGGATTTTCAGCAACTTGCTTCGCAACAATCCAGGGTTCTTTTTTCTGCATATACTGATTACCTTTTCGGCTCAGCTCTATAACCTGAAACAGTGCCTCACGAAAATGATAGCCTTCAATCAGTTCACCGATTTTATCTTTTGATTGCGCAATTTCTTCAATGAGTTTATGATCGGTTTCATCAAGCAATTCATTATGCAGTTTAGGAACCTTACCGGCGCAGAGTTTATGCATTAATACCCAGGTGCGATTGATGAAATTACCAAACACACTCACCAATTCACTATTCACCGCATCCTGAAATCCTTTCCAGGTAAACTCACTGTCTTTGGTTTCGGGTGCAATCTGGGTGAGATAATAGCGCAACATATCGACACATTGCTTGCCACCGTTTTCTTGCTTCACAAAATCCAGAATATAATCACGCATATCAAGTTTCCAGTTGCGGCTGGTACTCATCTTATCTCCTTCCAGATTCAAAAATTCATTGGCCGGAACATTGGCAGGAAGAATATTTCCGTGTAGTTTCAGCATTAAAGGAAAAATAATGCAGTGAAATACAATATTATCTTTTCCAATAAAATGAACGAGTTGTGTATCCTGATCATACCAGTAAGGCTTCCAGTCTTTAGCATGTATCTGCGCCCATTCTTTGGTAGCGCTCACATAACCAATGGGTGCATCAAACCATACATACAATACTTTCCCTTTGGTATCAGGGAGTGGAATTTCAATTCCCCAATCCAAATCACGCGTTACCGCTCTCGACTGTAATCCTCCATCGATCCAGCTTTTGCATTGCCCTACCACCGAAGCACGCCAATCGTCCTTATGTTCATTCAGAATCCACTCACGCAAAAAAGCTTCATGCTTTCCTAAAGGCAGATACCAGTGTTTGGTTTTTCTTTTTACCGGCGGTTCGCCGCTTAATGTACTTACCGGATTAATCAGTTCATCCGGGCTTAATGTTCTGCCGCAGGTTTCACACTGATCGCCAAAAGCCCGGTCGCTGCCGCAGGCCGGACAAGTTCCTTTAATATATCGGTCGGCCAGAAACATACCGGCTTTTTCATCAAAATATTGTTCCGATTCTTTGATCTCCAGTTCCCCTTTTTCATGCAGAGAAGTAAAAAATTCCTGAGCCGTTTCGTGATGAATAGGCAGGCTCGTACGACTGTAATGATCGAAGCTGATATCGAGATCTTCAAAATCTTCTTTCATCGCCGTATGGTACTTGTCAATGATGGCACGAGGCGTAGTACCTTCTTTGGCCGCCTGAATAGGAATAGCTGTACCGTGTTCATCGCTGCCGCATACAAAGACAACATCTCTTTTTTGAGTGCGCAAGTAGCGCGTATAAATATCGGCAGGTATATAGGCACCGGCCAGATGTCCGACATGTTTCAGTCCATTGGCATAGGGAAGTGCGCTGGTAATTAAATATCTTTTAGGTAATGACATGAATTAGAACTCCCTTTTGATGGGGCATGCAAATTTACCGTAAAGAAGGGAAACAGAATAAATCAAAACTCAAAAGGCAAAACTATGAAAGTTGTTAGTCTAGCCTAAGGCTAAACGTTGTCGGGTTGTCAGAGCTAAACCCCCTAAACCTCTAAACGACTAAACCTTATTGCCTGAATCAGGATTAGCTGGATTAAAAGATTAACGTGATTATCGGCCTGGACCATGATTAAGCTGATTAAATGATTGGGTATGATTTTATATCCCATCATAGTACATCATGCTATCAAATAAATCACAGTTCAGAGAAATTACAAACAAAGAGAACCGACAAACGATAACTGACTACAGTTTTAGCTTTTACCCTTTGACTTTTTTAAACAATCGAACAAAACTTTATCTTTAATCATGAACCGCCAATCATTTCTTCTTTCTGTTACTGGTCTGGCAGGAATCTTCCCTGTATTTTCAAAAGGAGAAGCCATGCATAGTGCTGGCATCATCCCTCCTTATCTGCAAAAAGGAGATATCATTGGCATCACTGCGCCCGCGGGCTGGATAAATCTGGAGGATGTGCAACCTGCCATTACTGTCATTGAAAGCTTAGGGTATAAAGTCAAATTAGGCAAGACGATCGGCACTCGTTTTAACAGCATGTCGGGTACTGACGAAGAAAGAAGAAGGGATCTTCAGCAGATGCTGGATGAGGATGAGGTAAAAGCTATCCTTTGTGCTAGAGGTGGATATGGCGTAGTACGAATCATTGATCAATTAGATTTCAACGATTTCAAAAAAAATCCCAAATGGATCATCGGGTTCAGTGATATTACCATTTTACACAGCCATATCAATCGTCATTATGGCATCGCCACGATTCATTCAAAGATGTGCAATAGTTTTCCGGCAGACTGGAACAAGGCAGATGATATACAAAAACAAACCATTCAATCTATTTTTGATGCATTATCCGGCATAAAAATGAAATACAATTTTACCGGCAACCCATCCAACCGGCAGGGTACAGCAAAAGGCAGATTGGTTGGGGGCAATTTAAAAACACTGGAATCGATTGCGGCCAGTCACAGTGCGCTCAAAACAAATCATAAAATATTATTTCTTGAAGAAACAGGAGAATTCAAATACAGCATAGATCGATCGCTTTGGAGCCTGAAAAGAGCCGGCATGCTGGATCAT
>JBKCGY010000019.1:0-15827 GCA_046303015.1 Bacteroidota bacterium
CAGCGGTAATGATTATGCAATCAACGGATTCGTTAATTCAACAAGTGATGTGGATATGTTCAGATTAAATCTGACTGCTGCCGGAAGATTTACCTTGAATGGCCTTCCTTACAGTGTAGCTCCTACTACAAATACATCAGCTAATATTGATTTACAGGTAACATTACTCAACAATAGCGGCACCACGATCGCTACTTTCAATCCGAGCACATCAGTAAGAGCGATTATAGACAGCACCCTAGCAGCCGGCACTTATTATGTGAGAGTAACTAACACATCGAATGCAAATGCAACGAATTACGGAATGTTGGGTAATTATTCCATGACGGGTACGTTCGTAGCCAACAGCACCCTTCCTGTTTACAGCCTGGTTTTAACAGGAAACAACAATAAAGGAAAGCATGAATTGAACTGGACGATTGTAGCGGATGAGGCTATTGAAAATATTACCATTGAAACTTCAGCAGATGGAACCAACTTTACAAAAATGCAGGATGTGGATGGCACGAGCAGAAGTTTTGGCTTCCAGCCTGTAAACGGTGGAAATCGTTTCTATCGCATACATGTGATTACCGCTTCTCAACTGGAATACTATTCCAACATCGTATCGGTTAGAGCCACTTCCAATACTTCAAAAGTGAAGATCCTGAACAATGTTATTACCGGAAATGATATTTTAGTACAAAGTCAGGGCAACTACACCTACCGTTTACTCGATATGGGTGGTCGCAATCTCACAAGCGGAAGAATGAACACAGGCTTCAATCGAATCATTTCTCCCTCTATCCAATCAGGTGTATATCTCCTCCAGGTAATTGATGGAGCAGATATAATGACAGAACGCCTAATGGTACAATAATACTTATTAACTTTTTATTGCTTACGTTTGACAATCGAACTGCCCCTTTCGGGGCGGTTTTCTTTTTTATGAAAACCTGCTTACCTTTGACCTTATTCTTATCTTCATGCCGTAAACAGGAAAAAGAAAAGATGCGGGGATACAACAGGTTTTCTAAAAGTTAAATGACTGCTTACCCCTTTTACAAACTCAAAGATTTTTATGGAATATAATACACTGCGCAACCATTTGATCATTCGTGAATATGGAAGGCATATTCAGAAAATGGTAGACTATATCCTTACTATAGATGATAAAAATAAAAGACAGGAGCAAGCGAATCTGGTCATCGAACTGATGGGATTTTTAAATCCCCATTTAAAAAATATTGAAGATTTCCGTCATAAATTATGGGATCATCTTTTTTTGATCTCCGATTTTAAGCTGGATGTCGATAGCCCGTATCCAATACCCACCCGCGAATCCTTGAAAGCAAAACCTGAAAAATTACCCTATCCCAAACGATACCCCCGCTATAATCATCTGGGGAAAAATCTGGAAACCATTATCGACAAAGCCTTACAAGAGCAGAATCCGGAAAAGAAACAAGGATTTGCCAATTCAATAGCCTACTACATGAAGTTGGCGTATAATAACTGGCATAAAGAAAATATTCATGATGATGCTATTCAAAGCGAATTGGCAGCCATCACCAAAGGAGAATTGGAATTTACCAACAAACCCTATGTACGGCATTATCGCCCGAGTGATGATTTTCGGGAAGGAAGAGGCGGGCAAAAAAGACACAAACACTTCCAACAAAGAGGAGGCCGTAACAATGGGAGAGACAACAGAGGCGGTAAATTCAAAAAACGCTATTAATCATTCTCTTTTTTTTGAATGGATAATTTTCCATCACCATTTATTTCCAGATAAAAAATTAAGTTACCCCACGATATGAATACCTTCGAAGTAAAAGGAGGAAAAAAATTAAATGGCACCCTGATTCCTCAAGGGGCAAAAAACGAAGCCCTTCAAATCTTGTGTGCTGTGCTTCTTACAAAAGAAACCATTACCATCAGCAATATCCCCGACATTCATGATGTAAATATGCTGATTGAATTATTATCTGACATGAATGTTGTGGTTCAGAAGCAATCAGAAGGGGTTTACAGTTTCTGTGCAAAAGACATCAACAGAGACTATCTGGAAACGGAAACCTTTCTGAAAAAATCCGGAACACTCAGAGGTTCTGTGATGATGGCAGGCCCCCTACTGGCACGATTCGGACAAACCTATATTCCCAAGCCCGGCGGTGATAAAATTGGTAGAAGACGCCTGGATACACATATTCTGGGATTTCAACAACTGGGCGCCGTGGCAGATTATGAAAAAAAAGAAAGTTATTTTCGATTGGCGGCAGATGAACTCAAAGGGAAAGCCCTTATTCTTGACGAACCTTCAGTAACCGGAACGGCTAATATCATAATGGCCGCAGTACTGGCAAGCGGTACTACTACTATTTATAATGCCGCCTGTGAGCCCTATGTACAGCAACTTTGTCTGATGCTGAATAACATGGGAGGAAAAATTCAAGGCATCGGCAGTAATTTTCTAACCATTGAGGGCGTAAAGGAGCTGGGCGGCACTCATCATCGCTTACTTCCGGATATGATTGAAGTAGGATCCTTTATTGGATTAGCAGCCATGACTCAGAGTGATATTTTAATTAAGGGTGCCGGGGTTCAGCAACTGGGTGTTATTCCTGAAAAATTCAGACAACTGGGCATTGAACTCAACATTACCGGTGATGATATCCATATACCGGAACAGGATATTTATGAAATCCATCGATATACAGAAGGAGGTGTGTTAACGATATATGATCATCCCTGGCCCGGATTTACTCCGGATCTGATCAGTATTGTTTTAGTGACCGCCATACAAGCAAAAGGGAGTGTGCTGATCCATCAAAAGATGTTTGAAAGCCGCTTGTTTTTTGTAGATAAACTCATTGATATGGGTGCACAGATCATTCTTTGTGACCCACACAGAGCAGTTGTGATCGGACTGGAAAGAAAGCAACAACTTCGTGGGATAACGATGAGTAGTCCAGATATCCGTGCCGGCGTAGCCCTACTCATCGCCGCATTGAGTGCGGAAGGCACCAGCCGAATTCAAAATATTGAGCAGATTGACAGAGGGTATCAGTTTATTGACCAACGCCTGAATGCCATTGGTGCGGATATCCGCAGAATGCAAAGTTGATCTGATACCATACCCGAATACGAATCCAAATGAATCTTAAAAAAAGAAAAATCATTGTAATTACAGCCCCTTCAGGTGCAGGGAAAACGACCATTACCCAATATCTGATGCAGCAGTTTCCGGATCTTTCTTTTTCCGTGTCGGCTACTACAAGAGAAAAAAGAAGCAATGAAACAGACGGGAAAGATTACTATTTTATCAGTAAAGATGATTTTGAAAAAAGGATCAGTGAAAATGCGTTTCTTGAATGGGAAATGGTATACGAAGGAACATATTATGGCACCCTGACCTCAGAAATACATCATATCTGGCAGCAGCAACGGGTACCCTTACTCGATATTGATGTGCAAGGTGCGCTGAACGTGAAAAGATTGTTTCCGGAAGAAACCATCACGATCTTCATAGCCCCCCCCTCTGTGGAGGTACTAAAAGAACGGCTTAATAAGAGAGGAACAGACACTCAAGCCTCTATCGAAAAAAGAATTAGCAAGGCTGCGGATGAAATGAAATACATGCAATCCTTTGATAAAATCATTTTTAATAATCAATTAGAAAAAGCATGTAAGGACGCAGGCGAAATAATATCATTATTTTTACAGCACTGATCCATTCAATCTTTGGAAATAATCATTTGATCATAATGGAAGGATATCTTCCCATACTTGAACTTATATTTTTTGCGGTACTAACCGGTTTTTTCTTTTCCATCGAGCCTGCCATGGGCACGCTGAATCATTTTGCGATCGAACTAAAAAAGAAACAAGGAAAAGCCAGTGGACTGTTGCTGAGCGAAATGCTTAGTAAACCTTCCGGAATGATTGCTGCGGCCTTGGTAAGTGGAATGTTGACTCTTACTGCAACCGTTCTTGTCTCGATTGGCTTTTCAGGTATCTTATGGCAAATTTTCCCGACTTCATGGAAAGACTCGCCGCTCAAAATGATCCCCGAATGGATTACCGCATCCCTCGTACTATTTTTTTCCGTAAGCATCATCGTTTCCTATGTAAAAACCAAAAGCAACGCCATTCTGGGTTCATTATCCAAACCATTATATTATATCAACCTAATAGGCTCACCCATCGGCACCGCTTTCATGCATGCCGGAGAGTGGATTCTTCAATATCTTTTTGATGTAAGATTACATAACAAAAAAGAGTTATTTAAAAAGATGGATCCGGAGCAGTTGATCGGACAAATGAAAGACAATGAGGATGAAGGAGCGTTAAAAGCCGACCTTTTCGAAAATGCACTTTCTTTACCCGGTGTAAAGATCAGAGAATGCCTCATCCCGAGAAAAGAGATCGTCGGTATTGAGATTAAATCAGATATGGCCGCCGTAAGACGAAAATTTATAGATACACAACTCAGTCGTTTGGTCGTATACGAAGACAATATCGACCGCATAAAGGGATATGTGCATCAGCAAGACCTTTTTAAAAGGCCCGTGCATCTGCATTCCGTTTTACATCCTATTCCGGCTGTACCCGAAAGTATGGCTGTAACAGACCTGATCGACCGTTTTACGAAAGAAAGAAAAAGTATTGCATGGGTAGTAGATGAATTTGGAGGAACAGCTGGCATTGTAACTATGGAAGATCTGCTGGAAGAGATCTTCGGTGAGATAAAAGATGAGTACGACACGGAAGACTTTATTGAAAAAGAAACAGAACCCGGCAACTTTATTTTCAGCGGCCGATTGGAGTTGGATTATCTGTCAGAAAAATACCATCTCGATTTTGATAAAAACTCCGAGTCTGAAACACTCTCAGGTTATATCGTCGAATTCCATGAAACGATTCCCAAAGTGAAAGAAACCATCATCATTCATCAGCTGGAATTTGAGATCATCAGCGTAAGTGATACCCGAATAGAAACGGTAAAAGTAAAATTGTTGGGATCCGCTTAATTTTGCAGCCGTCAATAACCTGACTAAATTCCATGTTCAAAAAATTACGAAGCCATACAAAGCCCAATCCTTCCAGCGAAATGAGTTTTATCGATCATCTGGAAGAATTGAGATGGCATATCATTCGCGGATTGATTGCCATTGGAATTGCCTCCGTATTTGTTTTCATAAATATTGAATACGTGGTGGATCGTATCCTAATGGGGCCTGTTCATCCTGAATTTATCACATACAAATGGTTATGTCAACTGGGCAACCGACTGCATGTACCGGAACTATGTCTTGACAAATTTTCACTTACCTTTTTAAGTTCTGCGATGACAGAACAGTTTTTACTCACCTTTACCTTAGCTTTTGCAGGAGGATTCGTTCTGGCATTTCCCTATGTATTTTGGGAAATATGGCGATTTGTCCGTCCTGCTTTAAGTCATAAAGAAAAAAAAGGAACCGCCGGAGCTATCATCTGGGTATCCATACTTTTCTTTGGTGGCGTATTATTCGGCTATCTGGTCCTTACCCCATTCATGGTTAATTTTTACAGTAATTATTCCCTGAGCCCATTAATTGAATTTAAGCCCACTATCAGTGATTATTTTGAAAATCTAATGTATCTAACGGTTGGCATTGGACTTCTTTTTCAATTACCTGTTATCATCATGCTGCTGACACGAATTGGAATGATCACACCTCAATCTTTACAAAGAGTAAGGAAATTTGCGTTTGTCATCATTCTTATCGCCGCAGCAATCATTACGCCTTCTACAGACCCTTTCAGTCTGGCATTGGTCACGCTTCCCTTATATCTGTTATATGAATTCAGCATCATACTAAGTATGCGTATTTACAAAAAACAAGTAAAGGAAGAAAACGAAGAATGGTCATAATATTCTAAATCTTACATAATAACTCAATCATGGTATCTCCCTTCAGCCAACATAAACCGATCGCTATTGGCGGTGATCATGCAGGATATCACTATAAAAAAACCTTGATCACTTTTCTGGAAAAGAATGGATGGATCTGTAAGGATCTGGGGCCTTTTAGTGAAGCAAGTGTTGACTACCCGGATTATGCACACCCCGTTGCCAATGCTGTTGAATCGGGAGAAGCCGGATGGGGAATTCTGATCTGTGGCAGTGCCAATGGTGTTGCCATTACTGCCAACAAGCATCAGGGTATAAGGGCTGCGATTTGCTGGACGGAAGAAATTGCCAAATTGGCCAGGCAACACAACAATGCCAATATTTTATGCCTTCCGGCCCGGTTTATTGAAGAAAAGGAGGCCGAAAAGTTAACCCTTGCATTTATGAGTACTCCTTTTGAAGGGGGAAGGCACGAAGGAAGGGTTCAGAAAATTACATGCCCCTAAGCATTTTCATATATTCTATACTCAAATAAGTAAGGTTTAAAAAAAACTTCCTTTTAGGGCTTTGAATTGTGAAAAAGCGATTGTAATTTTATGCTGTCCAATAATTCAGAAAAACTAAATCCAATTACAATGAAAAAGCCATTACGTCTTTTCGCTTTTGTATTTTTCCTTTTTGCCATTTATTTAAATTTATTCTACAAAGAAGATTCCTTTCTTGCCAGAATAACTCCAGGTAAAAATTCACCCAACAAATCACAAGCAACGAATTCCGAGCAACCGGCTACCGTAACGACTTCCGATAGCAAGTTAGCCCAGGTAAATAATAAATAGTTGCTCATCATAGTTGTTGTTACTGCGGCAGATCCGTACACTATCTGATTGTCGCTTGTCGCAGCGTTTTTAAGTTTCGATAGGAGGCTGTTTCTACTGCCTCCTCTTTCTGTTTGTAAAAACTTATTCCTAATCTTTTGGGCAAGGGTTTAAGCGTTCTTACCTTAGCATCATGGGTGAAAAGAAATTATTTCTGCTGGATGCAATGGCGCTGATCTTCAGAGCCTATTATGCACTAATCCGAAATCCTAGAGTTACCACATCAGGGAAGAATACAAACGCGCAATTTGGATTTACCAATACACTCGTAGAGCTGATCCAAAATCAAAAGCCCACACACATGGCGGTTTGTTTTGACACCAAAGCGCCCACGGAAAGACATACTGATTTCGCCGAATATAAAGCCAACCGACAGGAGGCTCCGGAAGATCTGCTTTCGGCTATTCCGGATATAAAAAAAATCATTGAAGGTTTTAATATCCCTGTTTTGGAATCAGATGGCTATGAAGCAGATGATATCATTGGTACTTTAAGCCAACAAGCAGCAGCAGAAGGATATGAAGTATACATGGTTACGCCAGATAAAGATTACGGACAACTGGTTAGTGATCAGATAAAAATATATAAACCCGGTTATCAGGGTAGTGATGCAGAAATCATTGGACCTAAAGAAGTGTGTGCCAAATGGAACATCCAGTCTATTGATCAGGTAATTGATATGCTGGGTATGATGGGAGATGCGGTTGATAATATTCCCGGTATACCCGGCGTAGGTGAAAAAACAGCCGTAAAACTTTTACATGAATATGGCTCGCTGGAAAATGTATTAGCGCATGCCGATCAGATCAAAGGGGCTCTTGGTGAAAAGATCAGAAACGGGAAAGAATTAGCACTACTCAGTAAAAAACTTGCCACGATCATCACAACTGTACCTGTTTCTTTTCATGAAGAAGACTTCAGGTTAAAAGAATGGAATAAAGAAGCACTTAAAGAAGTTTTCAGTCAGCTCGAATTTAAAACGATTGGCAAAAGAATTGTAGGAGAAGAGATACCGGTTACAGGAAATATTCAGAGAGATCTGTTTGGAAATGCTGTAGAAAGAACAACTTCCTCACTCAAGAAAACAACAAATCTTAAGCCCATTGAAACAGACACAACAGCAGAGGACACTAATGCACTATCCGACACTGAACTGATTCAAACTATTCAGTCCGTCAAACACGATTATATCTTAGTGGAAAGTGAAGCGGCAATAACATCACTCCTCTCTAACCTATCTCATGAAAAGGAAATATGTTTCGATACGGAAACAACGGGACTGGATCCATACACCTGCGAATTGGTAGGTTTGGCATTTGCGACCCAACCTCATCAAGCATGGTATGTAGCTTGTCCTCCCGATCGAAAAAGAACCATGGATATATTGTATGCATTCAAAAAATTATTTGATGATGAAACCAAAACCTGGATCGGTCAAAATATAAAATATGATCTACTGGTTTTACATGCTTATGGCTTCACACTGAAAGGAAATCTGTTTGATACCATGTTGGCACACTATGTTATCGAACCTGAAGGAAAACGAGGAATGGATGTACTCAGTGAAAAGTACCTGAGCTATAAACCAATCTCCATTACAGAACTCATCGGTAAAAAAGGGAAGGCGCAGGGGACCATGCGTGAGATAGATCTTGTGACACAAAAGGAATATGCCGGAGAGGATGCTGATATTACACTTCAATTGAAACATGTATTCGCTCCGCAACTCAAAGAAAAAGAAGTGGAAAAGGTTTTTTCTGTTGTTGAAACGCCTTTGATCCGTGTATTGGCAGATATGGAATGGGAAGGAGTAAGAGTAGATGAACCTTTTTTGAAAGATTATGCCCATGTTTTGGAAGAAGAGATCAGAGCCGCAGAAAAGAAAGTAATGGATGCCACCGGATTAAAATTCAATCTGGCTTCCCCCAAACAATTAGGAGAGGTATTATTTGAACATTTAAAGCTGGATCCGAAGGCGAAAAAAACCAAGACAGGTCAGTATGCCACAGGTGAAGATGTACTACAAAAATTAGCGCATGTAAGCCCGATCGTAGCAGATATACTCACCTATCGTGAACTCAGCAAACTAAAATCCACTTATGTGGATGCATTACCCTTACTGATTCAATCTAAAACAGGAAGAGTACATACAAGTTATGCACAAGCCATTGCTGTAACGGGAAGGCTATCCAGCAACAATCCGAATCTGCAAAATATTCCGGTTCGAACTGAAAAAGGAAGAGAGATCAGAAAAGCCTTTATCCCTCGAGATGAAAGACATATATTACTCAGTGCGGATTACTCTCAAATTGAATTAAGGATCGTAGCAGCGATCAGTGGAGATCCCGCGATGTGTGAAGCCTTCATTCAAAACAAGGATATCCATACGGCAACAGCCGCGAAAGTATATAATATAGAAGAAAAGGATGTTACCAAAGAGATGAGATATAAGGCTAAGAGCGTGAACTTCGGTATTATTTACGGACAGGGTGCATTCGGTCTGGCTGAAAATCTGGGTATCAGCCGCACAGAAGCCAAGGAGATCATTGATAATTACAAAAAAGAATTCAGCGGCATTCAGCAATATATGGACGACACCATTGCCTTTGCTAAAGCTAACGGATATGTACAAACGCTGATGGGGAGAAAAAGATGGCTTCGTGATATTAATTCCTCCAATTTCACTGTAAGAGGCTTTGCAGAAAGAAATGCTATTAACTCACCTATTCAGGGAACGGCGGCAGATATGATTAAACTGGCCATGATCAAAACGCATGAGGTCATTATTACCAGAGGATTGAAAAGCAAAATGATTTTACAGGTACATGATGAACTTGTTTTTGATGTTGTAAAAGAGGAAGCAGAGGAGATGAAATCATTAGTCATTGAATGTATGCAAAATGCGATGCAGTTGCCCAATGGCATACCCGTATTAGCAGAAGCGGGTTTTGGAAATAACTGGCTGGAAGCCCATTAAAAATATAATAATGCAAGCGGTACTTATATACTGTTACGATGCGTGGTGTGGATGGTGTTATGGATTTAGTCCGGTCATAAAAAAACTAAATGACTATTACAGCCATCTGATTACCATTGAGGTCTTAAGCGGAGGAATGATTTTACCCAAACAACCTGTGCCAGTGCGTGCCATATCCGGATATGTGATGGAAGCCTATCCCTCTATAGAAGAGATGACGGGAGTAAAGTTTGGAGAAGATTATTTATGGCATATGCGCAATCCGGAATTGAGCGACTGGTTTCCTTCCTCTGAAAAATCAGCCATTGCACTAACTGTATTCAAAGATTATGAACCTGAACGGCAAGTCGCTTTTGCATCCGATCTGCAATATGCATTGTTTTATGAAGGAAGAGACCTAACGGATGATGAAGCTTATCGTCATCTCCTGCAAAAATATAATATCAATGAAAATGAATTTTACGATAAGTTACACAGCCAATTGTATATTCAGAAAACATACGATGAATTTGCATTATGCGAGCAATTAAAAGTAACGGGCTACCCGCAACTTATGTTACAAATGGGGAGCGATAAAATATACCTGATCAACCGGGGTTATGCAGATTACGATACATTATCTAATAAAATTGATTTGCTTATCTATGCAAATTAAACCTGAAATAATACAATGATCCTTACCATTACATTAAATCCATGTATCGACAAAAGCACCCGGGTAGATCAGTTGGAACCCGAAGCGAAACTTCGTTGTACAGAAGTAGTGAATGAACCCGGTGGAGGCGGCATTAACGTCAGTAAAGCACTTGAAAAATTAGAAGCAGAATCGGTTGCTTTGTTTCCGGCAGGTGGACATAACGGAGATATGCTTTGTTCTCTGCTCAGAGAAACTTCTATTCAATTTCATGCTATACCTACTGCTGCAGAAACAAGAGAAAACTGGGTGGTGAAAGAAACAAACACCAATCATCAGTTCCGCTTTACTTTTCCGGGCAGAGCTGTTACCGAAGATGCCATACAAACGCTCATAGATAAAATAAATGACTTCAACCCAAAGTATATTGTTGCCAGTGGCAGCTTGCCACCCGGTCTTCCCCATGAAATGTATGGAAGGATTGTAGAGCGCGCAAATGCGATAGGAGCGAAATGTATTGTGGATACTAGCGGAGTGGCTTTGCAATCACTTGAAAATAAAAAAGCCTTTCTGATCAAACCCAACCGAAGTGAGTTGTGTAAGTTAATCGGTATTGAAAAAATTGAACATGAAGAAATTCCGCAAGCGGCACGAAACTTGATTGATAAAGGTTTTGCCGCATGGATCGCTGTTTCGATGGGAGCGGATGGTGCATGGCTGGTGAGTAAAGATGAAGCTCACTTTTGCGAAGCGCCTAAAGTAGAAAAGAAAAGTACAGTGGGGGCAGGCGATAGTATGGTAGCCGGCATCACGTATATGTTTTCCAAAGGAGCAACACCTGAAGAATGTATACGCTTTGGAGTTTGTTGCGGATCAGCCGCTACGATGAATGAGGGAACGCAGTTGTTTGATAAGGATATGGTGTATGCTTTATATAATAAATCTTAAAAAGTCAAAACTCAAAAGGCAAAACCAAAAAGTTCATGCCCATCAAGACCGCACAACAAATAGTCATCGCATTCATTCGCTTTAAGCTGGCTTTATACGATGCATTTTCAACAAGAAAAGCAGGCGCTTATGCATTAAACTTATTTTTAACGCCCGTCAGAAATGTTCCGAAAAAGATCCCAGCGATTTTTAAAGAGGCGGAAAAAATTACCATGACACTTCCTCCCTATGAGTTGGTTGGCTACCGATGGAATCATCCTCACAAAAAGAAAGTAATGATTTTGCATGGCTTCTCTTCTACCATCATGAAGTTTGATCATTTTGTTAAACCTTTAATAAAACAAGGATATGAAGTGATTGCCATTGATGCCCCTGCACATGGAAAGAGCACAGGCAAACAAGTAAGCGTACTTGAATATAAAGCCATGATCAAAAAAGCAAATGAAGCATTCGGCCCGATGGATGCATATATAGCCCATTCATTCGGAGGTTTAGCTCTTTCTTTATATCTTTCAGAGAATCATCATGATAAAGAAAATAAAATTGTTTTGATTGCGCCTGCAACCGAAACATCTACTGCCATTCGCACTTTTTGTAAATTTTTAAAAATTGATGATGAAGTGAAGAAGGCCATGGAGGAACACATATTGGAAAAGAGCGGCATCGAAGCAGATAGTTTTTCAATCAGTAGAGTTGCCGCATCAATTAAAGGAGACATATTATGGATACATGATGAAGATGATGAGATTACGCCATGGTCTGATGCGAAAGTTATTGCGGAAATGCAATTATCCAACTTTAGATTTATGCTGACGAAAGAGCTGGGACACCGAAAAATTTACAGAGATAATAAAGTGAAGAAAGCGATTGAGGAGTTTTTAAAACAAGATAATGTTATCTGAATAATTGATCCAGAGTTTGTATGGCAATAAACATTTTCTTGCTATCAGGCAATTTGATAAAATCGTACTTTGCATAAAAGATTTCTGCCTCTCTGTCTATCGGATCAACCACAACAGCAAAAGATCCTATTTCTTTAGAGATTTGATGGCTTCTTTGTAAGGCGTCAATCAATAATATTTTACCTAAACCATTTCCCTGAAATTTACGATCTATAGCTAAGCGACCTAATAATGTTGCAGGAATAGACATATATGAAAGAGGCAATTTCTTTCTATGTATTTCAGGCAATGCCTCAAGCGGAATGCTATTATTGGATAAAGTGTAAAATCCTTGTACTGAATAATCATTGCCGGCCAATATGAAACAAGCCGACAGTTTTCTTTTTATATCCTGACTTGCCTGGTGTCTGATATAATTATTCAACAGGTCTTTTCCGCAATCAAAATTATTTCTTCGGTGACTTTTGTTTAGTAACTCGATCATGTGTGTGTTTTACGTTAGCGATAAAAGAACGATAATCAGCCAATGCCTTTTTTAATTTCAAGGAAGGCTTCTTGGGATTGGTAATAGCGTCAAAAAATGTGACAGCATCCTTTTCAGAAGCAATAACCAAATCTTTTTCCCGAATGATGACTTTGGCTTTCTCCTGAGCTGAGTGCAATATAAAATCAGTGAGATTTCGATATCCACCTAGAAAAGCAGCTTCTTCCAGTAATTGTTTTTGTTCTTGTGGTAAACGCGCATTAAAACGTGCATATGATTTTTGAGACACAGGCATTTTTTCTTTTTTCAAATGTACGTAAAATATACGTACAGGAAACCATTTTCTCAAAAATCTAATTATTAGCTCTCTGATCTTTTTCCTGCCAGCAAATAAAGTACCGCCATCCGAACAGCTACCCCGTTTTCAACCTGTTGTAGGATGATGGATTGTTTGCTGTCGGCTACATCACTATCAATTTCCACACCTCTGTTGATGGGGCCGGGATGCATGATAACAATATCTTTTTTCAGACTATCCAAAAGTTTTTTACTGATACCAAAGGCCAGATTATATTCTCTGAGAGAAGAAAATAAAGGCTGATTTTGTCTTTCCAGTTGTATGCGCAATACATTAGCTGCATCACACCAGTTGAGTACTTCTTCCACATTATAGGACACATTCACACCAAAAGCTTGTTGTACATATTTTGGCAACAAGGTTGGCGGACCTGCAACGGTTACTTCTGCGCCCATTTTTTTCAGCAAATACATATTGCTCAAGGCCACGCGACTATGCATGATATCACCAATGATGGCTACTTTTTTTCCCTCGAGACCACCCAGTTTTTCCCGAATGGAAAAGGCATCGAGTAATGCTTGTGTAGGATGCTCATTGATCCCATCACCGGCATTGACAATAGCAGCAGGGATATGTCGCGCTAAAAACTGTGGTGCTCCGCTCGCACTATGACGCATCACCACCATATCCACCTTCATGCTTAAAATATTGTTGACCGTATCGAGCAGGGTTTCTCCTTTTGCAGCAGATGAGCCTGAAGCCGTAAAATTGATCGTATCCGCACTCAGTCTTTTTTCAGCTAGTTCAAAAGAAATGCGGGTGCGGGTAGAGTTTTCGTAGAATAAATTCACGATGGTCACATCCCGCAAAGAAGGGACTTTCTTTATCGGACGCTGTAAGACCTCTTTAAATTGAGTGGCCGTATCTAAAATTAATGAAATGTCTTGCTGAGTAAGATCTTTAATGCCAAGCAGATGACGAGTGGATAGTTGCATTAAAAAGCAAAGTTATATAAAAAAAATTACTTCTAATAATATCCTCCCCCTTCACCCTCCCGCCTCAGGCGGGATAAACTCTCAAAGAGGGGGATATTCTAAAAATCAATATGACAACAAGACAACGTGCCGCGATAGCGGTACCGACAACGGGCTCGTTCCGATTAAAATCGGAGCGAGCCGGACAACTATTTCTCCTACTTCCCTTTCACCCTGTTAATCAGATTTAAAGCCGTATTCAAATCCCATTTATCAAAACGACCTCTTTGCACCACCAGTTCATTGTCGTGAGGGTGACTCAGATAATAATGAAACACAAAATGCTCTCCCGGCTTTTCCCAGCCGATAATTTGACCAAAGCGCAGATCATTAAATACCAGGGTGTCTGCCCATTTTTCTACCGTATAATATTGCTGAGAGAAACGAATTAATTTTTGAAGATTTTCGTGATCCCTTACCGTATCCAGCAAGTGCTGATTCCGGGGGAAATAGTTGAATTTTATTTTTTCACTTTTGTCTAATAGTGAACGAAAGCCAACATGATAGCCACTGTCATTACCCGCCACCACAAACCATAACCAGTTCTGCAAAGGAGCCGGGGTGGTAAAATATCGCTCATGTGGAATCTTTTGTTTTGCAAAGGCATGGCGTACCTGGCGGTCGATGGTGAATTTATTGATCGTACAATAGCCCAGATAAAGCACGCTCATTGTCAGACCAAATTTCCACCAGAATTTTCTGGCAGGATGAGCTCTTTTCAACATAATAAGTGCAAGCAGACTGATGCCCGTCCAAATGGAGAAAAAAGGATCAGCTACATAAATAGCATTAAAAGAAAATCGCTGATGGCTAAAGGGCTCCAGCCAAGCGGTGCCGTAATTATTAAATCCATCGATGAACAGATGCACACCGATCACTGCAAAGAAAAAGATCAGCCATTTTTTATAAGAGATATTATGAGGTCGGTGCCATTTTTCTGCAGCGAGTGCCATTACGGGGGAGGCAATAAACAAGAAAAGAATAGAATGTGTAAATCCACGATGAGCCAGTAAGTCAGAGGATGTATCCATCCAGAAAGAAGCCACAAAATCTATATCCGGAATGCTTTGGGCAAGAGCTCCCCAGATCATGGCGCGCTTGCCTAACTTTTTACCTGCAAAGGCCTCTCCCATGCAAGCACCTAGGGCGATATGTGTAATACTATCCATGCGGGCGGAAAAATACGGAAGGGAAAGGAAATAAAAAATGATAAAGGATAATAAAATAAGAGAGCCGACCTTGGTCGGCTCTCAGCGGGATTTCATCGATATTAGGGTTATTTCAATTTCATCAATCTTACCACTTTACGCTGATCACCCTGTATCAGCTCGGCAAAGTATATGCCTTGATAGTATTTGCTTCCAATGGTCAGATTCTGGCCATCTCTCAGCTGATCATACATTTCAACTACTCTTCCGTTCACATCTGTAATACGAAGTATCATGCGTGTTTGTTTGTCAGAACTAATCAACTGCAAACCAAATTGATTAGGCGTTGGATTAGAAAACACACGAAGATCAAAACGCATTTCATTATCTGATGTTGTTGAAGTTACTGGTATATCTGCCGGTCTTCTGATAGAAGGTGTTGAAATATTAGAACCGCTGATTTGAATATTACCGCCACTCAGCATACGCTCATTGGTGCGGATGCCTGTCCAGTTGCTTGAATAGATCAATTGTCCCGCACCATTTCTCACTTCAATCGCGATACTATCTGTTCTTCCGGGCTCTCCTCTGTCGCGCAGATTAATGGTAATAGTACTTCCGTTTGTATTTGGCACCGTCAATCCGGTTTCTG
>JBKCGY010000020.1:0-10698 GCA_046303015.1 Bacteroidota bacterium
CTTCTGGACATACAAAAGATTAGCATCCATAAAATTGGTTTTATTAGCGATGAGTGATTATACGTCTAATAAAAACACGTTAGTAGAAATTGTGAAGATGCATCGGCGAAAATTTAAGGTAGCTGCCATCACGCATTATCCAGAAGAAGCAGAACAGTTTAAAAAATGGAAGGTCGATTTTATTTATGATTATAAATCAAGCATAGGTGCTGATTTTGCAGAGAAAACGATTGGAGAAAGCACGCAAAACGAATAACGACCAGCGATAAACAAATCTCATCCTCTCTCCTGCACTCTGAACCATCTTTCGGGTATTTCATTATGTGAAGCCAGACGATAATCGTTTTGTGAACAGGCAATCATTTTCCCATCCGGCATTTGCATCCACCATCTTCCTGTTTTTTTACTTTGCAGAAATACAGTATCGATCTCATTGAATACCGTATGAAATTCATTGAAGTGGTCACGATGCGTGAATTGGGCTTCATGCTTACCTTTTTCTTTTCCATCTACAAAATACCAGATCATCTGTGCGATCTGCATGGCAGTCAGCTGATGAAAATCTTCGTCGCAGTTGTAACCATAAATACCTATTGATGTTAATTCGGGACTCATACCTGCAAAACGGGTAAGTGTACAGATTTCTTCGCCATTCAATCCATTAGGCGAAACGGCTGACCCTGGAGCATAGGCATACGCTAAGGCCGTAATATCGATCGATAACATATGAGAAGTTCGTAATACCGGCTCCATTTCCTGAATGTTTTCTTTAATGGTACCCAATCGATAACAATCGAAACGTAATTTATCCATTGTTTGCAACATCGTCGGATGTACAAAATAACTTTGAAACGCGAGGTGATTATAATGCTTGATGAAGTTTGGCTCTCCGGTCAGCATTTCCATGAGGAAGTTGTGCGACTTTAAGCCCAAATCACTTACCAGATCAATGTGTGCATCTATTGAGGAGGCTTCTATAATTTTTTTTCGTTCTACATAAGCACCATATTGTGCCAGTGTCAAATCATGACTCCCTCCTAAAATGATAACGGTAATATTTTCTTCTGTGAGTGCTTTGATGATCGTGCGCGCCGCCGCATAAGTGTCTGATAAGCTTTGTCCTGCTTTTACATTTCCCAGGTCGGCCATCCGAATATCTGTATGCCAGTAGTATAGCTGATAGAATTGTTTACGGATACAGTCGGGGGATTCGCCCTGAATGATATTGCTTCCTGCTCCTCGTTCATCTGGGATACCAATAATTGCAATATCAATATGGTTGAGATCTGGGAATTCTTCTGTATAAGTGTCAATATTCGATCCCCATTGTGATTCGTTTAATGTTATATCTCCGAGCAGATAGGGAATGGAAACGGGGAGAAGAAAATCTTTGATTAGTAATGCATCACTCATAAGCGTTCTTTATTTGACAAACATAATAAAACAACGCCGTATTCAAACTGCTATTTACATAGCCAGGGGTTTAAAACCCTGGCTATGATTGAAAATTTAAAATAAATAATGGAGACTTTATAAAGGATATTTTCCTTTATGTCGAAGCTGACTAGTAATTCTTCGGCGGGCTTCTTTTGTATTGAAAGGATTCACTTTTGTAAAACGTTTCACTCCCATCAGCAGCATTCTTTGATCATCTCCTTCAGCAAAAGCGATGATTGCGTCTTTCCCTGCCTTATGAATGTTGTCTGCCGCATCGTATAAATAGATATGCATCATGTCGGTTTCCATGCTGCACTCTTTATTGTTTGCTGTCATCTTCATCACACGCATCAAAGCACTTTCTGCATTGAAAGTAAGGATCGCCATATCGGCCACATTCATCAGGATCTCTTGTTCCTGCTCGATCTTCATCATTAATTTCTGAACGGCCGCACCGGCTGTAAGGATGATGGCTTTCTTAAATTGCGCTATTGTTTTTAACTCCTCTGCAAACAATCCTTCTTCAGCCGCTCCGAAATCAGGAATACTCATCAATTCCTGCTGCACTTTCATGGCCGGACCCATCAGGTCCAGTTTTCCTTTCATGGCCCTTTTTAATACCATATCGACAGTGAGCAGACGATTGATCTCATTCGTGCCTTCAAAGATGCGGTTGATCCGGCTATCACGATAGGTTCTGGATACTAAGTATTCATCACTGAAACCATTCCCTCCAAAAACCTGTACGCTTTCATCTACAACAAAATCAAGTACTTCACTGCCATCTACTTTCAATATCGCACACTCAATGGCATATTCTTCGGCTGCGGCAAGCATCGCTTCATTGAAAGGTTTTCCTTCTGCCAGCAGTGCTTCTTCTTTTTCGTCAATCCATTTGGCGGTTCTGTAAACCGCCGTTTCCAGCACCCATATACGCGTGGCCATCTGCGCAATCTTATGTTGTATAGCACCGAAGTTGATGATGGGCTGCTTGAATTGTTCTCGTGTCATGGCATATTCGAGGGCGAGATTGAGGGTGCGTTTTGCACCTCCTAAAGTAGCTGCCGCTAGTTTCAGTCTGCCAATATTCAGAATGTTAAAAGCAATCACATGTCCTTTACCTGCTTCCCCCAGCAGATTTTCTTTGGGCACCTTACAATCCTGAAAATATAATTGAACGGTCGAGGATCCTTTGATACCCATCTTATGTTCTTCAGGCCCCTGTGTAAATCCTTCCATACCCCGCTCCACTATGAAAGCAGAGAAATCTTTTCCATCAATTTTGGCAAAAACAGTATAGATATCTGCAAAACCTCCATTGGTGATCCAGCATTTTTGTCCATTTAAGATATAATGTGTTCCTTCTGCATTGAGTTGTGCGGTAGTTTTTGCACTCAAGGCGTCACTTCCACTATTCGGCTCCGTTAGTCCGTAGGCTCCTTTCCATTCGCCACTGGCCAGTTTAGGAATGTATTTTGCTTTTTGTTCGGGAGTGCCAAAATATAAAATGGGTAGGGTGCCGATACCGGTATGTGCAGCAACGGCCACAGAGAATGAATAAGCACCTCCTAAGGCTTCATTAATCAGCGTACCGGTAATAAAATCTTTGCCTAGTCCACCTAATTCTTCAGGGGCAACTGTACCTAGCAAACCCAACTCACCTGCCTTATCCATGAGTGCCGGCATGAGTCCGGGCTCTAATTTATCAATACGATCGATCAGCGGAAGTACTTCGGCTTCGATGAATTCGGCACACATATCTTTCACCATGATCTGTTCTTCCAGAAAATCTTCGGGCGTAAATATTGCATTGGGATCGGTGGGTGTGATGAGCCATTCGGCTCCTTTCGGCAAGCGGGTAGCTGTAGTGGACATAGGATTATTATTTGTTACAAGTTACAATAAAAAAGTAAATAATGTAGCTCTCTTTATTAAAGAAAAAGTTGTCATATTATCAGTCTCATCTAGCCTAAGGCTAGATGAGACGTTGTCGGGTTGTCATGGTTATTATTCCACCCTAATCTCTTGTTAACTTAATTCAGACAACCATGAGAACCATCCGCCTGGCAGTTAATGGGTTGTCAGGCGGATGGACAACTTGACAACTGTTTTCCCTTCTTTCCCTTTCGCTGTATCTTTGAAGCAATGGGGCAATTTCATTACAGAGATGCATTGAACTTTGCAGGCAAACTTACTTTCAGAAGAGTCATCAATGCCATGCAGCTATGGTCGAGTTATCGATTGTCGCGCCTTTTCAACCGGCCCATACAGTGGGGATATCCTATCTCTGTTTCGTTTGAACCCACAACCAGCTGTAACCTCCGTTGTCCCGAATGTCCGAGCGGATTGCGTTCTTTTACCCGCGCTACCGGTATGCTGGAGAAAAATTTTTTTCAGCAAACGATTGACTCTATACACAAAGATCTGCTCTATCTCATTTTTTATTTTCAGGGCGAACCCTACCTACATCCTGATTTTTTGGATATGGTTCAATATGCCGCATCAAAAAAAATTTATACGGCTACTTCCACCAATGCCCATTATCTGACGGATGAAAAAGCGAAGGCTACTGTTGAAAGTGGACTCGATCGTCTGATTATATCTATAGATGGCACCACCCAAGATGTGTATAGTCAATACCGAGTTGGCGGTAATCTGCAAAAAGTTATCGAAGGAACCCAAAGAGTGGTGGCATGGAAAAAGCAGCTTCATTCTTCCAAACCCTTCTTGATCTTTCAGTTTCTGGTCGTAAAACCCAATGAACATCAGATAGAAGAGGTAAAAAAACTGGCCAAAGAAATGGGCGTGGATGATGTATGGCTCAAAACCGCTCAGGTGTATGATTATGAGCAAGACCCTAATGGGCTGATTCCTGAAAACAATCGGTACAGTAGGTATAAAAAAGATTATAACGGACAATATCAGCCCAAACATAAACTCAGTAACCATTGCTGGAAACTCTGGCATTCGAATGTGATCACATGGGACGGCAAAGTGACGCCCTGTTGTTTTGATAAAGACGCACAGCATACCTTAGGAGATTTGAAAGTAGCCTCTATGAAAGAAGTCTGGAAAAGTGAATCTTACCGAAATTTTCGCCACCTTATGACTAAAGGCAGAAAAAATATAGATATCTGTGCCAATTGCAGTGAAGGATTGAAAGTTTGGGAAGATTGATCTTGCACTTTAATTCAACTTCTTCTAATTCATCGTTCTGTTGTAATTTTAAATAACTATGGCATCCTTTTCTAACCGACTTCGTCAGATTATTTTATTGATTGCTTTGCTTTCGCTTGGGTTTTTACTGATCAAAGAGTTATATATTTTCTTGCCAGGATTTTTAGGAGCCCTCACTTTGTACATTTTAAGCAGAGGATGGTATCGAAGGATGACGATTGTTGGCAGATGGAATAAAAATCTCACAGCTACTATATTTTTAATTGCTTTTCTGGTTTTGTTTGGCCTGCCTGTTTACTGGATTTTTTCTTTGATTGCCCCTCGTATCAATGAAGTGTTCAGTCATTCGCAGGAGTTGATACAGGGTATCAAAGCAGTTTCGCAACAAGTGAAGGAGTGGACCGGACAGGATTTACTTACACCGGATACGATCGCTAAGCTTCAGGAAAAGATAGCGAATTTCTTCCCGGCTTTTTTAAGCAGCACCGCTCTTATTATTAGTAATATCGCGATGATGATGTTCCTTTATTTTTTCATGCTTACCAATGGAAATACCATGGAAAAATCGATTCAGAATTTACTGCCGCTGAAAGACGAAAACATTTCCATTCTTGGAGATGAGACTATGAATATGGTACGTGCCAATGCGATCGGTATTCCACTTATCTCTTTAATTCAAGGAGTTTTTGCACTTATCGGATACTGGATCTTCGGTATCAATGAATTTGTATTATGGGGTTTTATGACAGGAGTATTCGCATTTTTCCCGCTGATTGGAACAACAGTAATCTGGCTTCCTATTGTTATTTATCTATTTTCACAAGGACAGAATGGTGCCGGTATTGGTTTAACCATATGGAGTTTACTTATTACCGGCAATGTGGATTATCTGGCACGGGTAACCCTGATGAAAAAACTGGGTAATGTACATCCGATTATTACCGTGTTAGGTGTTATCGTGGGACTCAGTTTATTTGGTTTTTGGGGATTTATTTTTGGTCCGCTATTAATTAGTTATTTTTTACTGTTATTTAAAATTTATACTAGTGAGTTTGGACCGCTGCATGCGGAACAGAACCCACATCATCACGGCGGATGATCTGCTTATTCAGAAAAATTTGATACATGCAAACAAAATTCGTTGCGTTACTATTGATTGTTGTCATGATGCAATCCTGCACATTATTTAAAAAGAAATCGCTTTATGAATCTGATGTATATGTCGTTCATAAAGACAAAGTAGTGCAAGGAAATAATGTTGCCACCGTCATTTCTCCTACACAGATAAAGTCGGGCTATGTGAGTCCGGCAGCCGGAACCTTTTCACGCCTCATCAAATTCAAGTTCAGCATTAATGAAAAGGATAATGAAATGGCGCCCGGCAATGATCATTGGGTGATTCTGCGTCAGGAATCAGAGTCGCCGCTCATTGAGTTTGGTAAGTTGCCGGATCCGGTTCCCGATCCGCCCGCATCGTATCTTCCGGCCAATTACAGTTATACTTTTCGTGTCGATATGCGTCCGGTTTTGAAACAGCTGGATGAGAAAGGATATTATGATGCGTATGATGGCACTCGTATCGCAAAGGGAGATTTTAAAGGAGTTTATATTGCTGGTGCTGCAGCTCCTTTGTCGTGGGATTTTGTAAATCTAGGTAGTAAAGGGTTAAAGATGGAAGATGCCGAGGGCGATGGTATTTATACGATCAAACTGTTATTCAATCCATACAACCCCAATGCACAGCAACAAAAAACATGGAATTTAACGACAGATATTTCTAAAAAGCCTGCGTATAAATCTGAGCAGCCTATTGTTGATGCCTTATATAATTTGTCGTTGGAAGAAGCGTTGAAAAATATTGAGGCCGATAGCACTTTCCGTACCGGGCTAGAGTGGGGAGGAGTGTGGACCCGTGATATCAGTTATAGTATCTTACTTGCCTTTGCTTATCATCAACCTGATATCGCAAAGATCTCTTTACTTAAAAAAGTAAAAAGAAAACGGATTGTGCAAGATACCGGATCGGGTGGCTCCTGGCCTGTATCTTCCGACAGAACGGTATGGGTACTAGCGGCATGGGAGTTGTATAAGGTTACAGGAGATAAAGACTGGCTCAGTCTTTCTTTTGAAATCGTGAAGAATACATTGGAAGATGATGATAAAGTACTTTTTGATCCGACCACCGGCTTATATAAAGGAGAGTCGTCATTTCTTGATTGGAGAGAACAAACCTATCCGAGGTGGATGAATAATGCAGATATCTATATGTCGCAGAATTTGGGAACGAATGTACTGCATTATCAGGCTAACAAAATTGCTGGCATGATGGCGAAAGAACTGGGACAGTCTGCCGTGTTTTTTGAGAGGAGAGCAGAGACGATCAGAAAGTCTATCCATAAAAATTTATGGAATCCAGACAAAGGATATTATAATCAATACTTATATGGAAGAAAAAATCTTATTCCTTCCAAACGATTTGAGGCGCTGGGAGAAGCGTTGAGTATTTTGTTTGATGTGCCAGATCAACAGCAAGCGGCTTCCATCATGGAAAGATCTCCCCTAACTACCTACGGAGTTACTTGTATCTATCCGCAAATTCCCGGTATTCCACCATATCACAATAATTCCATCTGGCCTTTCGTACAAGCCTACTGGAATCTGGCGGCCGCAAAAGTGGGTAATGAAGCAGCGCTGAATCATGGATTAGCTTCCCTATATAGAGCGGGGGCCTTCTTCCTTACCAATTACGAAAATATGGTTGCCTCAACAGGTGATTTTAAGGGAACAGAAGTGAACTCAGCAAGAATGTTGTGGAGTATGGCAGGCAATATTGCGATGGTGCATCGGGTGTTCATGGGCATGCAATTTGAAACCAAAGGCATACGGTTTAGTCCGGTTGTGCCCGTTGCTTATGGAGGAACGAAAACATTACGTGGCTTTGTATATAAAAATGCTACCCTTAACATTTCGGTTATGGGTACGGGTAAGGAAATCAAAACATTTAAAATTGATGGAGTTGCCGTTAAAGATCCATTTATTGCGGATACCTTAACGGGCGTTCATCAGATAGATATTGAACTCTTAAATAAGCCGCTTGCTTATCAGAAGATCAATCTCACCAGTAATCAATTTAGTCTGCCTGCTCCTAGCGTAGTCGTGGGTAATGGTGAATTAATATGGGATACGATTCGCGGGGCGATCAGTTATCATGTGTACCGTAATGGAAATTTTCAGCAAAGCATCAAAGGAACTTCCTGGGAATTGATCCCTTCTGAGCCGGGCGAGTATGCTGTGTGTGCAGTCGACAATCGTGGTTATACTTCTTTTATTAGTGAGCCCATTTATTATAAAGGTAATTTGCAAACTCAGATCCTTGAGATTGAATCCGTGGTTTCGCCATCACCATTAGCGTATACTCAATTTACCGGGACTGGCTTTGTGGAATTATCCACTGAATCAAATCAGGATATAACGATTCCAGTAACTGTTGAAAAAGACGGGATCTATAATATTGATTTCCGTTACAGTAATGGCAGCGGCCCATGGAATACAGATAACAAATGTGCCATTCGCAGTTTGTATGTAAACAAAGAACATGTCGGCGCAGTGGTATTTCCACAGAGAGGAACCGATGAGTGGAGCAACTGGGGGTATTCAAACAATTATAATGTTACGCTTAGAAAAGGGGTAAATCAGGTCAGACTGAAATTCGACACTTGGAGTGTAAATATGAATGTAGATGTTAATCGCGCCATGATCGATCACGTACGAATTTCTCAAAAATAATAAAGGAGCCCGAAGGCTCCTTTACCGTATTTCATCAGCAGGATCAATTATTTCACAAGGGTCAGTTCTTTAACTAGGTGAGGTGCCTGACCTAATTTATCAATACACCATAGTACATAACGAACATCTACGCAAATGGTTCGGTTCAGATCTTTATCGAAGGCCAGTTTATGACTTAAAGCCTCATAGTTACCATCAAAGGCAAGGCCGATCAGATTTCCATTCCCGTCAATGACAGGAGAGCCGCTATTACCTCCGGTAATGTCATTTGTTGTAATAAATCCAATTACCAGATCTTTTCTTGCAGGATCTGCATACTGACCAAAATCTTTTTGTTTCAGTAGTTCAATCTGTTTGGCGGGCAGATCAAATTCATAATCGCCAGCTATATATTTCTGCAGCAAACCTTTGGATGTTGTAATGAAATCATATTGTACGGCATCGCGGGGTTGATAATTCTTTACGTTGCCATAAGATACCCGCATGGTGAAAGTGGCATCGGGATACATTTTTTTTGCTGCAGCGGTATCTTTAGCCATGATGCCTTTTAAATACAAGCGGCCTAATTCATTATTCTTTGTGATGAACTCCGATGATTTGGGGGCAAAACGAGTTGTCCAGTTTTGGGTAAATGCATTTGAGGTATAGAAGAGTATATCATTTTTTAAGGCATCAGCAGATGGCGTAGCTACAAAGGCCTTCCACTTTTCTTCATTTAAAATCATGGAGTTTTTGAAAATATCCGCTGCATATTTCTGATAAGTCGCATCTTCCCCTAAAGAACCATATACGGATTTGAGTGAATCATAAAAGAGTGTAGGGCGTTGATCCTCAGCGATATCATTATAATACATCTGCAAAGCTTTCGCTACGATCTTTTGATCACTTACCGCATTATGTTCTTCTAAAAATGTTTTGCGTGCATCTGTCAAAGCCGTGATTGCTTTTTTAATGTCTTCTTCTGTGGCATCTTTTTTATTGAGCGCTGCTTCCAGTTCACTAAGGTTTCGTACGGAGAAGGTAATCAGCGGAGAGCCATAGATCCCTTCACTCATATAGGTTCTGTGTTTGGCATACGGTTGCCATGCATCGTAAGCTTTTTCCCAGTCAGAAAAAATATTGGCATATTCAGGATTCGATTTTGCCCATTCGATGAAGGATGCTTCTGTTTTTTTCTTCTGACCATACACATCATATTTCAATAATTGTTTGGTTTCACCATCGAAGAACTTCCAGTAATTGGCAATGGATGCATAGCTGGAAGCCAGTTTAAGTTTTACGGCAGGGTCTTTTTGCATTTCCGCCAGCATATATTTCAAACGCATATCGCGAAGCTTAACCAGTGTTGGGTTGCTTACATCTGTTGCGAGTTTGATACCCAATGATGATTCGTATCGGTTGGTGCTGCCGGGGTATCCCCAGATCATGGCAAAGTCGCCGTTCTTAATTCCTTTCAAAGAAACAGGAAGATGGTATTTAGGTTTGAGCGGAATATTTTTTTCGTCATATTCTGCAGCAGATCCATCCGGTGAGCTATATACGCGGAACACGGAGAAGTCGCCGGTATGACGGGGCCACTCCCAGTTATCGGTATCGCCACCGAATTTTCCTACCGATTCGGGGGGTGTACCTACCAGACGAATATCTTTATATCGTTGGTAGATGAATACCAGAAACTGGTTGCCTTTGAATAAAGAGCTGACCCTAGCCTCGATACTTTTGTCGGTTTGCGAAAGTCTTTTGTTAATGGCCATGATTACAGCCGTTTGCTTCTGTGTTCTTGCGGCACCGGATAGAGCACCCAGAGAATCAAGGACTTCTTTCGTTACATCTTCAATGCGTAAAAGAAACTGTACACTTAACTTGGTACGGATCTCTTCCTGTAAGTTTTTGGCATAAAATCCGTCTTTAAGATAATTATTGGTTACGCTTGATGCGGTAGCAATGGCGTCGTATCCGCAATGGTGGTTGGTGAAGATCAATCCTTTGTTACTTACAATCTCACCTGTACATCCGTTTCCGAAAATGATGATGGCATCTTTCAGAGAGGCTTTGTTGATACTGTACAGCTGTTCTTTGGTCAGCTTAAGACCCTTTTTCTGCATGTCGGCATACACTTGTTGTCCGAGTAAAAGCGGCAGCCACATCCCTTCATCCGCATAGGTTTGTAAGAGCATCAGGCTCATGGCAATCGTTACGATAAACTTTTTCATTTTGATGATTTTAAATTCAATAAAACTTAGGGTGACAAACGTACGTTAAAAACGGGAAGATTGTTGATACTTTCTTTGTCAAAAA
>JBKCGY010000021.1:0-7115 GCA_046303015.1 Bacteroidota bacterium
GCCTCCGAATAGTGTGGTGCGGGCAAGGCAGAACGCGCGGAGCGATCGGGTTTGCCTAGATTTTTCTTTGGTTACTTTCTTTGTAGCGATGACAAAGAAAGTAACAATAAAAAAAGAATTTGCAGTTCTTCCTCCCCCTAACCCCCTCCAGAGGGGGACATAAGCAAATTCGCATGACTTTCTAAATAATTTTAAAATATTAACCGGACAGCAATGAGTCAAAACCAATAAGTTTTGCCTTTTGACCTTTGACTTTTTTACAACCTTCAACTTTCTTTATGAATCTCACTCGTAAAGTGAAATTCAATATCCGGATTATTCTGTCTTTCCGTATTTAAAAACCATTCGCTCTGTGCCATATACACCGGCATGTCGTCTTTATCGGCTGCCATATTATTAGTCTTAAATCGCATAAAATCATCCAGTTTTTTCTGATCTTTACAGGTGATCCAGCAGGCTTTATAATAGGGGAGTGAGCGGAATTCCACACTGGCTCCATATTCCTGCAATAAGCGATATTGAATCACTTCAAACTGTAGCTCACCCACACAACCGATAATCTTTTTCGTTCCGCCGAATTGGGTAAACAACTGCGCTACACCTTCATCCGTTAATTGCATTAATCCCTTTTCCAATTGTTTGGTTTTCATGGGATCTTTGTTGATGACTTCTTTAAAGAGTTCAGGTGAGAAGGAAGGAATACCTGTAAAATAAAAATCTTCTCCTTCTGTCAGTGTATCACCTATTTTAAAATTTCCGGTGTCAAACAATCCCACCACATCTCCGGGATAAGCTTCTTCAATCACATCTTTCTGACGAGCCATGAAGGAATAGGGATTGCTGAATCGTACATCTTTATCCAACCGAACATGATGATAATATTTGTTTCGTTCAAACCTGCCTGAGCAGACCCTTAAGAAAGCGATACGATCCCTGTGCTTGGGATCGAGATTAGCGTGAATTTTAAAAATGAATCCGCTGAATTTATCTTCCTGCACATCTAGGTTTCTTGTGGATGTTTCCCGGCTTTGTGGTTTTGGAGCGATATGGATAAAGCTATTCAGGAGTTCTTTCACGCCAAAATTATTAACCGCACTTCCAAAAAATACCGGAGCAATTTTCCCACTCAGATATTCATTCGTATCTAAATGACCATATACACCATCCACCAACTCTACATCTTCTCGAAGAATTTTCGCATCATGTTCGCCTACTTTCTGATCCAGGATCTGATCGTTTAGATTATTGATCTGAACAACATCCTCATCACTGGCTTTGGTATTGGGCGTGAATAATACAAGACTTTTATGGGTGAGATCATATACACCCTTAAAATCCTTTCCACTATTGATGGGCCAGGTCATTGGATGCAACTGAATGTGTAATTCTTTTTCGACTTCTTCCAGTAGATCAAACCGATTCTTCCCGTCACGATCCATTTTATTAATGAATACAATCACGGGTGTATCACGCATACGGCACACTTCCATAAGGCGCCGCGTTTGATCTTCCACTCCGTTCACACTATCAATTACTAGAATAACACTATCAACAGCTGATAAGGTCCGGTAGGTGTCTTCTGCAAAATCCTTATGGCCAGGGGTGTCGAGCAGGTTGATGAGAATGCCATTATATTCAAAGGTCATTACCGAGGTGGCTACCGAAATACCCCTTTGTCTTTCAATTTCCATGAAATCACTCGTAGCATGTTTCTTGATTTTATTGCTTTTAACCGCACCAGCCACCTGAATGGCGCCACCGAATAACAGAAGTTTCTCAGTCAAAGTGGTTTTACCCGCATCCGGGTGTGATATAATGGCGAAAGTCCTTCTCTTTTGTATGTCGTTTGAATATTTCATGGAATGAACAGCCCCATAAATAATCGGTTATTTTATTGGGCAGGCAAAGGTAAGAAACGAGTTTATAAAGTTGGGAAGAAAGTGATGAGATAGGAGAGGTAAGTTATGAATTTGCTTTCTTTCCGCTTATAATATTTTTTAATATGCAATTATGATAGTAAGTAATTTTGACTATGCGAAAATCTTTTGAAATTTTATGGAATAGCATGTTATTTGCTGTAAATGAATTAAAGAAGAACAAGCTACGAACCTTTTTAAGTCTGCTGGGTATTACCTTTGGTATTTTCTGTATCATCAGTGTTATGGCCACCGTTAGCAGCTTACAACAAAATGTCAGGAATTCTCTCGAAACCATCGGTACGAATACTATTTATATTCAAAAATGGGCATGGGCGGGGGGAAGCGACTATCCCTGGTGGAAATATATGACAAGACCGAATACGCAATATAAAGAGTTGGCGCCTGTAAAAAACAAGACGGGTCTCGCTCAAAATGTAGCCTATTCTTATTTTAATTCTTCTGAACTGGAATATAAAGATGTTTCTCTTCAGAGTGTAAATATGTATGGCATTACCGATGAGTTCCATGAGATACAACCTGTTAAGATTGGCATAGGCCGTTATCTTACTGCAGCTGAATTTCAGTCGGGAACAGCCGTTACTGTAATGGGTTATAATGTGGCTGAGAAATTATTTTAAGACCCTCTGAAGGCTATTGGTAAAAGTATTGATGTCAGAGGTAGAAAAGTGGTTGTGATTGGTGTGATACAAAAACAAGGACAAAATCTGATAGGAGGATGGGATTTTGATAACATCATCATGCTTCCATATCATTTTCTCAAGCAGATTGCCAATGATGCTAGAAGCGATGCCTTTCTTTTGGTCAAAGGCAAAGAAAATGTTCCTGTTGATGACTTGAAAAATGAATTAAGAGGCGTGATGCGTAGTGTGAGAAGATTAAGTCCCAAACAGGAAGATAATTTTTCCCTGAATGATGTAAATTCCGGCTCAGCTCAGTTGACTTCTATTTTTGGTGGTTTAACAGTAGGAGGGATTGCCATTACGATTCTTTCTTTTATTGTTGGCATATTTGGTGTTGCCAATATCATGTTTGTAACCGTTCGTGAAAGGACCAATATTATCGGGCTAAAAAAAGCCATTGGTGCCAAACGATCAACCATTCTCACCGAGTTTTTGATGGAGAGTGCCTTCTTATGCGTGTTGGGAGGAGCGATCGGGCTGATTCTGGTTTTTTTACTTACCCTGATTCTTACCCATGTTTTGGATTTTGAAGTTTTTATTTCATTGAAACTTTTTGCAGGGGCAGTGATAACCTGTGTGGTTACGGGTATTTTAGCTGGCATTATTCCTGCTTTCATTGCCGCAAGAATGGATCCTGTGGTGGCCATTAGAAGTAAATAGCTTATTAGATATCTGTTGTCTGTTGACGGTTGTCAGTATTCGTTTCAAAACAAACCAACTTTTTTATCTTTGCAATATCGTGTCTGTAACTATTTTGGCAATAGAATCTTCCTGCGATGAAACAGCTGCATCTGTATGTGTAGATGGGCAGATCTTGTCGAATGTGATTGCCTCTCAATCCGTGCATGAATTATATGGTGGAGTCGTTCCGGAACTAGCTAGCAGAGCGCATATGGAAAATATTGTTCCGGTAGTCGAACATACTTTACTGAAAGCTGATGTTCAATTTTCTGAGGTTGATGCCATTGCTTTTAAGCAAGCACCCGGTTTGATAGGCTCCTTACTGGTGGGCGCTCAGTTTGCAAAATCTATAGCTTTTGCTTTGAATAAGCCACTTATATCGGTGCATCACATGCAGGCACATGTGTTGGCAAATTTAATTCCTGACGATAAGCCGGAGTTTCCGTTTTTATGTCTCACTGTAAGCGGAGGCCATACGCAAATTGTACTATGTGAATCTCCTTTGCAAATGAAAGTTCTGGGAGAAACGATTGATGATGCGGCAGGAGAAGCCTTTGATAAAGCTGCTAAAATGTTGGGGTTGCCTTATCCGGGTGGTCCATTGATCGATCGGTATGCTAAAGCCGGCAATCCATTACGATTTTCCTTTCCTGAGCCGCATGTTGAAGGATTGAATTTTAGTTTCAGTGGACTTAAAACAGCGGTATTGTATTTCTTAAAAAATGCAGGAAAGAGTTTGTTATACAAAGAAAAATTACTGGCTTCTGAAGAGGAACAAAAACAATTCATTCAAAATAATTTGGAGGACATCTGTGCTTCTATTCAAAATAGAATTGTATCCATTTTATTACATAAAATTCATCAAGCGGTTGAAACAACGCAAGTAACAAGAGTATGTCTAGCCGGTGGAGTAAGCGCCAACAGTGCTTTAAGAGATGCCTTTATCAAATTGGGTCAAGAACAAAGCTGGCATACATTCATACCTCCTTTTGAATATTGTACAGACAATGCAGCGATGATCGCATTGACGGGTTATTATAAATTCATGGCCAACGAATTTTCTGATTTAAGCGTTGTCCCATCTGCTCGTGCAATCTGGTAATATATGTCGAATCAGTACTTTCAATTCAAGCAGTTTATTATTCATCAGGATCGTTGTGCCATGAAAGTGAGTACCGATAGCTGTTTGTTTGGAGCATGGTTGAGTAAAACCATAATTCCTTCTCTGCCTAAAATTACGCATGCATTAGATATTGGTGCAGGCACAGGTTTGCTGATGCTGATGATGGCGCAAGAACATAGTTTTTCAATCGATGGTATTGAATTGGATGAGGGGGCTTACCAACAGGCTAGTTCAAATATTGAAGCGACCAGTTGGAAGGATCAATTGCAGTTATTTCATGGAGATGTCAATGATTTTGAATTCAGTCAGCAATATGATTTAATTGTGTCAAATCCCCCCTTTTATGAAAAGGATCTAATGCCACTATCAAGCGTAAAAGCCTCGGCTAAGCATGAGGCGACACTGAATTTCGAGGAATTAATAAAGCTTGCTGCTCATCATTTGAAATCTGTAGGATATGTAGCATTTTTGCTACCATACCATCGGTTTGACCATGTACGTCAGCTTGCTATTAATAATGGATTCTCAATACATAATGTTGTACATGTGCGACATCAGCATGATCATGATTTCATTCGGTCGATGATTTTGTTGGGCAGGAAGCCAGTAGAAGCTATAATTGAAAGTATAATTATCAAAGAGGAAGATCGTTCCTATACTGCTGCTTTTGAAGGATTACTTAGAGACTATTATCTGCATTTATAATCAACGGCTAATTCATAACAATCCGGCATATTCTTTAAGATATTCATACGGCTTGGTCAATAATCCATTCTTTAAGATCGTAGCTCGGTTAATGATGGGTGAACCACCTTTTATAAGGTCTTCTAAAATATATTTGATCAATTGTTCACCAAAATAACGGGAAGCATCTCTGGGAAGTTCATTAGGCAGATTGCCTACTGCAATAATATCAACTGCATTAGATTGATATGGAGAAGTTTTTTCAAGTGTCAACTTATCCACTCCATATACCGGCTCATCTATTGTAGAGTCGCCTTTGTTAATGGGAACGGAACCGCCTTCATCATTCGTAATATCAGCAATGGTTTGAATTTTGAAATCACTTGATCGAAATTCTTCCAGCGTAAAAAGGGAGTTTATTCCTTTGTCCCAATACACACCATTCATTAAAATATCAGTTTGTTTTACATAAGGTGAGAAGGAGCATCGGTATATTTCCGGATGTTCATGAAAATTTTGACGATTATATGTGCCGTCATCTTTTCTTTCATAGAGGTCCCTGCCTTTCAAATGTACATAAACAGGATATTGATACGTTTTATGTAAATAATCGAAAGGTTCCACTTCATGGATACCCATCAGGTTCATAATCTCCAGGATACCGTGAGCTACACGACCGCTTCCAGTCACAGCAATTTTGATAGGTGGGATTTTTAATCCAAAATACGTGTGTATAAGCTGACGATAATCACGAACGTCTTTTACTCTTCCGAGCTGAAACAGACCTGTTCTTTGTCCGTAAGCCATCATGCCATTATGTGCACCCACAATGCCGGCAAAGAAGCCAAAGCCAATGATACGTTGTCCATCTTCATGCGTAAGGCATTCGTAATCGATCAGCGTGATATTTTTTTTCACCATCTCTTGCATCAGGTCTTTGTTGTGCGGCTGAGCTTTTTTGGTATGCGAGAAGAAGAGATAGGTTTTATTGGGGATGATTTGTTCTTTGGGCACTTCTTTAATGCCGAGTAGAATATCTGCCTGTTGAAGATCTTCTGTGATGACAGCGCCTGCCTGTGCATAATCTTTATCGGGGAAGCAACGGGTAGGGGAAGATTGTACCAGGATATGAGTGTCCGGACTATTTAGTTTTAGCCATTTACATTGAGCAGGAGTGAGGGCAACCCGGTTATCGGCCGGAATTTTTCCTTCACGGATCAGGGCAATTGTAAGCATGCAATCGGTTTCAGCATGCAATTTACTTCATTGTTGTTATAATTTTCTTTCTTAAAAGCGTCAGATTCATTAATATTGCATCCCGAATTTATTGCCCAGATGGCGGAACTGGTAGACGCGTCAGACTCAAAATCTGGTATTGGCAACAATGTGCAGGTTCGATTCCTGTTCTGGGCACTTATTTAATCCTGCATATTATGCAGGATTTTTTTATCATGGTAAGCTTTAATAACCGTACATACTTTAAGATGAAAGAGCCTTTCTTGTTTTCTTTGGCCATGGTAATGATTGGTATTGTTAACGGACAATCACTGCTGGAAATTCCTGCTCATCATAAGCATGATACGATAATTTTTCATACCGGGTTTGCTTTTCTATACAACGAAAAACATGAACAGGCTTCCTGGGTTGCCTATCAATTAACCAGGGAAGAAACAAATAGCATATACAGTCGTACCAATAAATTCATTCCTGATCCTTTAGTAAAATCACAAACGGCTAATGATAATGATTATTTAGGTTCAGGCTACGACCGAGGACATCTTGCTCCTGCATCTGATATGGGGTGGTCCGCTACTACTATGACTGAAAGCTTCTACTATAGCAATATGAGTCCTCAGGTGCCTAGTTTCAATAGAGGCATTTGGAAGAAATTGGAAGAACAGGTTAGAACATGGGCCATTGAGTATGATACCATTTATGTTGTAACAGGTCCGGTTTTAAAAGATAGTTTGCCTACAATTGGGAAGAATAAGGTTTCGATTCCTGAGT
>JBKCGY010000022.1:0-12962 GCA_046303015.1 Bacteroidota bacterium
AAAAGTATATCCGATATCACCCAGCTTTGCCAGCCATTTTAAATGAGTGGTGATGCTGTCGAAGATATCGCCATGCACGACATAATATTTTTTTTCGCCGCTGTTGAGAATATGAAACCGCTTAATTACAAATTGTCCGAAAGCAAATGGCAGAATCTCATCAAGAAAATCATCGTGATTGCCGCGTAAATAAATAATACGGGTATTGTACTTATGCATGTATTTCATCAATATGCGAAAGAATTGCGTATGCTTTTTTTTCCATTCTCCTGATTTACGCAATTGCCAACCGTCGATGATATCTCCGTTCAGAATAAGCGTATCACAGCGATGTTCAGATAAAAAGTTCGTCAATTCCTTGACACGGGAATTCGTGATCCCTAAATGCAAATCTGATAGTACGAGCGTCTTGTAATGCTTTTTCACTTGCTGAGTTTTTCAAATCTCCTCAGCTTTTGTTAATCCATTGTTTCGCAATTGTGAATAAATTATAAACAGTTTTGTCTCCATAGCGACGGGTTTTAACCACGTCGCTATGGCATAATCAATACGACAATAACTGCTCAATCGTTTCTTCCAGTCTTGATTTAGCCAAAAAGTTCTGCTCAAGGTCCGTATGAAAAGGAATAGGTGTATCCAGTGATGCACACCGTAACACCGGTGCATCGAGATATTCAAAACAATGTTCGGCTATCCAAGCAGCAATTTCACCGCCAATCCCTCCGATCAAAGTATCCTCATGTAAAATCAATATTCTTCCCGTGCGCTGAACCGATGAGCGGATGGCTTCATAATCCAACGGAGAGAGTGTACGAAGATCCAGTATATCGATAGAGATTTCAGGATGTGCTGCGGCATAATCTTCTGCCCAGTGTACACCACTGCCATACGTGATAATAGATATTTCTTCTCCCATGCGAACCTGTCTGGCCTTCCCAATCTCAATCAAGTACGCCTCGTCCGGAACTTCCGAGACAACACTTCTGTACAAGGCTTTATGTTCAAAGAACATCACCGGATTGGGATCATGAATAGAAGCCAACAGCAATCCCTTTGCATCCATAGGATTCGAAGGATATACTACTTTCAATCCGGGTACTTTTGTAAACCATGCTTCATTACTCTGACTATGAAAGGGTCCGGCTCCCACGCCGCCACCGGTCGGCATTCTTACCACCACATCTGCATGTTGTCCCCAGCGATAATGAATCTTCGCTAAATTATTTACGATCTGATTGAATCCTACACTTACAAAATCAGCAAACTGCATCTCCACCATCGACTTCATCCCTTCTAAACTCAACCCCAATGCGGCACCAATGATCGCACTCTCACATATAGGTGTATTTCTCACGCGTGCTTTTCCAAACTCCTGCACAAAACCTTCCGTTATTTTAAAAGCACCGCCATATTCTGCAATATCCTGCCCCATCAACACCAGATTGTCATATTGATGCATGGCCGAATGCAAGCCTTCCTTAATAGCATCAATCATTCTTTTTTCAGAACTCACTCCTGCATAAGCATAATGTAAAGATGCATTGTCGATCACAGGAATTCCTGCGCCGTAAACAGATACCGGCTGATACACCGCATCAACTTCATCTTTTGTAACCGGAATTACAGGGGCTGCATCAAACCCAATTTTCAGTTCAGATTCGATACGTGTTTTATATTCATTTCTGATGGCTTCTACTTCAGAGGCCGTCAGCACACCCATCTTAATTAAATAATTTTCATAATTCGTGACCGGATCTTTCTTTCCCCACTCTTCAAATAAATGAGCCGGCACATATTTGGTGCCGCTGGCCTCTTCATGACCGCGCATGCGAAAAGTCATGCATTCAATAAGATAAGGCTTCTGATTTTCTATGCAATATTTACGAACGCCCTCAATCGTATCCAACACAGTGAGAATATTATTTCCATCGATACGAACACCCTCCATGCCATAACCTTTGGCACGATCCACTAATGAATCGCATCTATATTGTTCATTGGTAGGCGTACTCAATCCATACCCGTTATTCTCTATGATAAAGATGACCGGCAGATCCCAAACAGCTGCCACATTGAGTGCCTCATGAAAATCTCCCTCACTGGTACCTCCTTCTCCGGTAAATGCCAGCGATACTTTTTGCTGTTCTTTCAATTTATAAGCAAGTGCTGATCCATCAGCAAGTGCAAGTTGTGGCCCCAGATGAGAAATCATGCCACAAACAAAATGTTCTTTACTCCCAAAATGAAAACTTCTTTCTCTCCCCTTACTGTATCCTTCCTGATTGCCCTGCCATTGCATGAACAATTTATGTAAAGGCATTTGTCGGGTAGTAAAAACACCCAGATTACGATGCAACGGAAAGATCCATTCATCGGGCTGCATGGCAAGGGTTGCACCCACAGCAATGGCTTCCTGCCCAATACCGCTGAACCATTTACTGATTTTTCCCTGGCGTAACAATACCAGCATTTTTTCTTCGATCATTCTGGGATAGAGAATAGATCGGTAAATATGAACAAGCTGATCGTTGGTATATTGTTTTCTGTCGAAATACATAGAAGGTGATTCAGGATTCAGGCTGAGATTTATTTGACTTTACCATTTTATGAACAAAAGCATTGGTGATCGATAAACAAATGCTGAATAATAAAGCATACAAAAACCCATCTACCTTAAATCCGCCTACAAAATGAGCATCTATTAAAATAATAAAGGCATTGATGACAAACAGAAACAAGCCCAATGTAAAAACAGTGGCAGGCAAAGTAAGTATGATTAAAACAGGCTTCACTACATAATCAAGCAGTGATAAAACGAAAGCAACCAGCAAGGCTGTGAAGAAAGACTGCACATGTATACCTGGCAAAATAGATGCCAGAATAAATACATTCACTGCCGTTACGAGTATTTTGATAAAGAAATTCATGTACGCAAGCAATTCCGGCGGAAAGCTATTACTTATTTTTGATATTATATCAATCCTATACGACTACGAGCTCATAAAAATCTTCCGGACGAAAATATTTATTAGCAAGCACTTTGAGTTCACCCGATGTGGCGGTTTTAATCGCTTCTACCGAACGATAAAAATGATTCTCATCCAGTCCGTGCAGTATAATATTTTTCCATCTGGCAATGATATGAAACGGCCCATCGAGATCTCCCAATAAAGAACCCATCATATAATTTTTTACAAGTTGTAATTCTTCTTCATCAGGTTCTTCATCGCAGAGCAATTGCATTTCATGATACACTTCTTTGATGGTCGCCTCGCAAACATCTCTGCCTGCTTCCGTAGAGATCATCCATGCCGAGCCCTGCAGATGATTTTGAAGATAGCTGTAAATACCATAAGTATACCCTTTATCTTCTCTGATGTTGCTCATCAAACGCGAACCAAAAAAGCCGCCAAACAACGCATTTAACACCTGTACTTTCGGGAAATCAGGATCTTTTCTTCCGGGGAAAGACCTTGCCATCCGAATGGCACCTTGTACACCATCGGCATCATTGGTGATCCGGTATTTT
Organism: Bacteroidota bacterium; assembly: GCA_046303015.1. Taxonomy (GTDB): domain Bacteria; phylum Bacteroidota; class Bacteroidia; order Chitinophagales; family Chitinophagaceae; genus Lacibacter. The sequence goes on from JBKCGY010000022.1 coordinate 3,530, forward strand.
TTTTCAGTGGCAGGCTCAAAGGGAATGATACTACGGCTTGTGATTCGGGGTTGCAGAGGCAAGTCTCCAAAATATTGGTTCATTTGCTGTTCGAAATTGTCAGGCAACTTACCCGCCGCAAAAATGATACAGTGTCCTTTGCGATAGTAGCGATCATAAAACGCAAGCAGCTGATCTCTTTCAATATGATCATAATCTTCCAAACGACTATAAATGCCATAAGGATGTTGTTCTCCATACACATAGGCATCAATCAACTGGCTCGCTACAAAATCACATTTCTTTACATTGACCTGGAGTTTTTGTTTTGAATTTTTGCAATAGATAGCCAGTTCTTCTTGAGGGAATACAGCATCTGTGATCATCTCTCTGACTACTGGCAGCAAGTGGTCGAGTTGCTTGGTAGGCGTATGCAGACTGATGGTAGCCGTTTCATTATAACAGGTTCTGTTTAAAAAAGAACCATAATACTCGAAATGCTCATTGATGTCAAATGCGGTTTTATGTGTAGTTCCATTCTTAAGCAGGAAGTTAGTAGTAGCGGCAATCTTTTTGTGTTCATCGTACCAGTTGCCGGCATCAAAAACCCATTCCAGACTCATCACTTCCTGGGCACCGGCCTGTACAGTAATCACTTCTACTCCATTCTTCAGCACATATCTTTCATAAGGCTTGAGTTGAAGTTCGAAATCCGTTGCATCAATAATTTGCGGAGCTTGTTGACGGTTCATATTTTTAAATCAGTAAAAAAATGGTGAGAAAATAATTGGATTGCTAAGCACTAATTCAAAGCACGATAATAAAGTGTGTTGGATCTGCCGGGATTGAAGATCTTTTCTGCTTCAGCTCTTAATTCTTCTGCTGTTACGGACTGATATTTTTCCAACTCTTCATTCATCAGATTGGCATTGCCCAAAAGTTCATAATAAGCCAGGCTGGCAGCTCTGCTCATAATACTCATATCTTCAAAAAGAATCGTGCTTTCTGTTTTATGTTTCACTTTCGTCAATTCTTTATCATCGACTTTATTCGCAACCATTTTTTCTATCTCTTCATTCACCGCTTGTTCTGCCAAATCAAAAGAGATCCCTTTAATGAGTTTTCCTTCTACCGTTAATAAACCCGAATCCGTACTTCCGAAATGATAGCAGTCGAGATTACTGAAAAGTTGTTTTTCCTTAACGAGCTTTTGATACAACCGCGAAGAAGCTCCTCCCCCCAGTATATCGGTAATGAGATCGGTTACATAATAACCTCTTTCCAGTCGGGATGGCATGTGCCATGTTTTATAAAATGCGTCGAGTGGAACATTGGCACTAATTTCTTTTTGTCGGGCTTCCTGCTGTGCCGGCTCGAAAGGAATATTTCGGATATATTTTTCACCGGAAGGAATGGAACCAAACCATTTCTCTACGAGAGGCAGCACTTCAGCCGTTTTCACATTACCTGCCACCACCAGAATGGCATTGGCCGGTGTATAATGTTTGAAGAAGAATTTTTTCACATCCTCCAGGGTGGCATCCTCCACATGTTTCAACTCTTTTCCAATCGTCATCCAACGATAAGGATGCACCTTATAAGCCAGCTCGCGCATAGTATGCCATGCATTGCCATAAGGTTTATTGATATAGTGCTCTTTAAATTCTTCACACACCACTTTGCGTTGTACTTCGAGACTTTTTTCACTGAAGGCCAGGCTTAACATACGATCACTCTCCAGCCACAATCCCGTTTCCAGATTTTGAGCCGGTAGTTGCAAATAATAGTTGGTCAGATCGTTAGTAGTGTAGGCATTGTTCTCTCCTCCTGCCAATTGAAGCGGCTCATCGTAGCTTTCAATGTTGAGGGATCCGCCAAACATTAAATGTTCAAACAGGTGGGCAAAACCGGTTTTATCCTCATGTTCATCGCGGGCACCTACATCATACAAAACATTCACCACTGCCATGGGAGTGGAGTTGTCTTCGTGTACCAGCAAGGTTAAACCATTGGCGAGTTGAAATCTTTCAAAATGGATCATGTAAAAAAATTATCGTTTTCGGGGAATACAAAGTTCGGCAAAATATTGTGGCTTTCTTAAGTGATTTCTAAAAAGCACATATTACGCTTTGTTTTTTGTGAGAAGAAATAAAACTTAACGATGTAAGTTTGTAATGGTGACTGAAAAGAGTAACGATGGCCCATAATCTTTAAGTACTTATTAATGAATCGTAATGTAACTGTTTTAGGAATAAGAATAATACTAATAGGCCTCTATTTGCTATTTGCCGGATTGTTATGGTGGCGCTATGGAATCACTACGGATCTGGAAGCGGCGAAATATATTGAAGCTGCGCGTGAACTATCGGTGGGCAATTTTGAATTTGTACGCTCCCATTATAAAGCCTTTGTTTCATATATTATTTTTTTACTGCCGGCTACTTTGGCAGGAAAGGTTCAGCTTTCTGTTATACCACAAATAGGTCTAACGATCATTGCATCAAATGAAATATACAATCTGATTAAGAAGGAATCCAATCATGTAAAGCTGGCTTTAATAGGGATGAGCGTTTATCTTTTTAATTTTTTCATTCAGTGCTGGACCACCACTCTTTTTTCAGAAGGCTTTTTTATTCCGGTGTCCACGATACTTCTAACACAAGCCCTGAGAAAAGAAGCCACTTCAAAAAACTTCCTGATCATCATCGCACTGTCAGTGATTGTAATCTTTGCCCGCCCACAGGGGATATTGTTTGCCCTTCCAACCCTGATTTATTTCTTGAAAAAAAGCAAGCTGGTTACCGGATTTATTTCAAACATTTTTCTTTTCTCATTGATCCTAGCGACATTTACATATATTCTTATTCATAGCGTAAACTGTGAGTATACATATCGTCCGATTGCGGAGTCAAGTATTATTTGCGGGTTTCCTCAAACAAAAAAGGTTCATCTTGATACCAATGATAATTGTACGATTCTTGATGCACATCGTTTGATCATTAGGGAATACGGTCTATTACACGACATAAAATTGTTTGGGAAGAAAGCCATCTCTTTATTCACATTCACTAGATCTTATTATTCTACATGGCACAATTGGCTCGTCGGGGTAAATTATATCTTTCTTGTTTTGAGTATAATACCATTGTATAGGAATCGAAATAACATGTCTGATTTTTTTCTTTATCAGATCATCGGTCTGAATATCATACTCGCTGGGATAACTTATAATGAATGGCATGGGCGATATCTTGCTGTGTTAATGCCCATATTGATTGTGTTGGCTGCAAAAGGTTTGCATGTTCTCTACATAAAAAAATCCCGGCAGATTTGATACCGGGATGTATTTTAAGATTATTGTGCCTGATTATTTTTTTGCACCGCGCTCATCGCTGATGGTCAGTTTATGACGACCTTTTTTACGACGGCTGGCCAACACTTTTCTTCCGTTGGCGTCCTGCATGCGCTTACGAAAACCATGCGTAGTTTTTCTCCTGCGTTTGGAGGGCTGATATGTGCGTTTTTGTGCCATGATACTGTTTTTTTTCGTTCAACAAAACCGGGGAGAAACCGGCTGATACATTTCATTCAGAGAGAACACCACTTCCCTTTGATTGTGAAAGGACGGCAAAGTTAGGGGAATCTGGGTAAAACCTAAAGAATTAGGTCAGGATGTTGTAATATCTGCATAGAGGGCTTTCACAGGCTCACCATAAAAAAGGGGGGCATGCGTATTAAAGTCTGCAACATCATCGGTTGTAAAAAACGATAATCGCGATGTTTTGTGAAGCAATGCGTTCATTTCCGGGTGGCGAACCAGATAATCTTTCAGGCTATCCGCCACAATATCACCCTGGGCAACTACTTTAATATGATCCGGCAGGGCTACTTCGATCTCGTTTTGAATGATCGGATAATGTGTGCATCCGAGTAATACCGTATCAATTTGACTGTCCTGTTGTAAAAGCTTTTGAACACAGGATTTGATGAAGAAAGTCGCACCGGGGGTCTGATGTACATTATTTTCAATGAGCGGTACCCAAAGCGGGCAGGACTGCTGTGTAACATTAGCAGCCGGAAAAAATTTTTCAATTTCCAGCTGATAGGAATTCGAGGCTACCGTTCCGGGTGTAGCAAGAATTCCGATATGCCCGCTTTGGCTGTAGTTTCCAATAATTTCTGCGGTAGGGCGAATGACACCCAGCACTCTTTTTTCAGGACCGTAATGAGATAAATCCTGCTGCTGTATGGTTCGTAATGCTTTGGCGGAAGCCGTATTACAGGCCAGGATTACCAGGGGACAGCCCTGTTGAAAAAACCAGTCTACGCAAGCCTTCGTGTATTTATAAACGGTTTCAAAGCTGCGGGTACCGTATGGCGCGCGCGCATTGTCGCCCAGGTATATGAAATCGTATGCCGGTAGCGCACGCACCAGCGACTTCAACACCGTAAGGCCCCCATACCCTGAATCAAAAACACCTATCGGACCGGTCTGCATGATTACAATATTAAATAAAAATTGCGGAAGCAATACATCCGTTACAGCAAAACGCCGAAGGGGTTCAATATAGGTAACCACCGGCTTAGCTGATGGACTTATAAAAATATGCTCACCTACAACCCCGAAGAGATTAGATATGGATAAAAAAAATCCCGCAGTGTGAAGCTGCGGGACTCCCATATCGTTAAGAAAATTATTTCTTGGGGGCAGCCGTAGGTGCTGCATCGCCGATCTTCAAATGCTTTTTTACCAAAGGCAAAATATCATCAGATGCGGGTGACACCAATAAAGCCTCCGCACTAAATACATACTCGTATCCGTTGGCTTTAGCTACCGTTTGTATGGCCTCGCGAGCTATACGCTGGATCGGCTCAAACATTTCCTGCTCCTTTTGCTGTAAATACTGCTGTGCGCCGTTAGTATAATTCTGTAAAGCCTCGCCCAGATCCTGAAACTCCTTGAACTTGATATCTTTCTTGGCACTTGTCCACTTTGAAGAATCCGTACGGATAATGCTATCTTTCTCACGATACTCCTTGATCATTTCCGCATAGGAATTATTCAGTGAATCCTGCATTTTCTGCAACTTCTCCTGAGCCTTTTTGGTTTCAGGCATCGCTACAAGCAATTCGTTTGTATTGATATAGCCTTTTTTCTGCGCTTGTGCAAAACTGCATAGGAATACGAGTGCAGCCAACACCATTGTCATCTGTTTTTTCATGCTTTCGATTTTTGATTATGCTTGTTTAAAAATAAGATCTTACAGTTTGATTCCCAATATTTTCAGTACATCATCACTTTTGTCCAACTTAGGGTCGGCAAATATAATGGTAATTCCTTCACTTTTATCCAATATGAAATCATACATTTTTTCACCGGCGAGTTTCTGAACAGCATTGTACACCTTCTCCTGAATGGGCTTCACCAATTCCTGCTTCTTTTTAAAATAATCGCCTTCATAACCAAATCTTTTGCGCTGCAGATCCCTCACTTGCTTTTCCTTATTGTAGATCTGATCCTCTCTTTTTTTCAGCAATTCCGGTGTAAGCATAGCTCGTTCACCATCCAACTCCCGATACATTTTATCCAGATCAGCCTGCATCAGATCAATTTCCTGCTGCCACGCTTCCGCAAACTCTTCAATTTTACCATTGGCCGATTTATAATCAGGTAATTTATCCAGAATATATTTTGTATCGATAATGGCATATCGCTGCGAAAAAGCAACTACAGCTGTAAAAAGGAAAAGAAAAAGGAACGCTGTTTTTTGCATATGTTTTGTATTTAAGATCAATAACCTGCGCTTTACAATCAATCCACAGTTAGCACTGCAGTTGGACTTCGCCCTCAACTTTCATCATTCCGGTTCAAATCCAAGCATAAAGGTAAATCTTCCCACATCCCGTAAGCGGGCACCCGGCAAATAACGATCCAGACCGATACCATAATCAAATCCAAGTAAACCAAACATGGGCAGGAAGAAGCGCATACCTAAACCAAAACTCCTCCTCAACCTAAACGGATTATAATCATTAAAATTATACCACCCATTAGCAGCTTCAAAGAAGGCAAGTCCAAAAATGGTACTATTAGGATTAGTGCTTAAAGGATAGCGCAATTCAACGGTATATTTATTGAACATTGTAAAGAACTGATTGGCCGTAGTCTGATTGGGATTGTTAATCTTGGGATTGCTGTTATCATACACCGGGAATCCTCTGTGTGCTATGATATCAAATCCAATGATACCAAAATTGTTCTGCAAGCCGGCATCTCCCACCTGAAAACGCTCGAAAGGAGAAACGGTAAGGAAGTTGCTGTATCTCCCCAAAAAACCAAATTTAGCCGCTGCACGCAATACGAACTGTCTGTTTTTTTCTGCTCCCATGGGCTTCCCGATGGGCACAAACCATTCGTAATTGAACCGCCATTTGTGATATTCGATCAGACGATATCTGTCTGCCGCATTTTTGTAGGATTCCTGCCCCTTGAACAAAGACCATGGAGGCGTAAAGGTGGCACTTAAAGAAAAATTAGAACCCGACCTTGGGAACATGGGCTGATCTACACTGGATCGGATAAGCTGAAAGCGTATGTTGAGATTGTTGGAGAGCCCACTATCCAGTTCAGGAAATATCGGATAGTTCTTAAGTTTATATTGAGTGTAGTTTACCGTTGTTACTAAATTGAAATAATCATCCGGCCATTTTAATTGTTTGCCGTACGAAAGTGAAACCCCCAGTGTGCGAAGGAATTGATTGTTTGCAGCCGATCGTGTTGGAAGCCCGGTAGATGGATCAAAAGCATTAGCTAGTTTGGTTCTGAAAACATTAAAGGTCAACGAATTTCTTTTTCTGCCCCCAAACCAAGGTTCCGTAAATGAAAAATTCTGGGAGTTGAAAGACGGTCCGTTAGACTGTACCCTCAACGATACGCGCTGGCCATCACCGGAAGGAAGCGGTCGCCAGGACGATTTATTGAAAATATTTCTTGTAGAGAAATTATTGAAGGTCACGCCAAGTGTTCCGGTAAGACCGATAAAGCCACCCCAACCGGCACTTAATTCAAGTTGATCACTTGATTTTTCTTCCAGTGCATAGTTGATATCGACGGTTCCATCATCGGGATTGGGAATAGGTACCGGATTGATTTTTTCTGGATTGAAATAGTTTAAAGCAGACAACTCCCTGATTGACCTGATAATATCACTCCGCTTGAACTTCTCTCCGGGAACCGTACGCAGCTCTCTTCGAATCACATACTCTTTGGTTTTTTCATTTCCGGAAATTTTAACGGAACGGATGGTTGCCTGAGGACCTTCGGCAATACGAATCTCATAATCGATCGTATCATTATACACTCTGGTTTCTATAGGATCTACCCGGAAAAACAAGTATCCGTCATCCATATACAAACCGCTGATATCTCCTCCCTCCTGCGACAGTTCTTTTCCCAACTTTTTATTCAAGATGGAAAGATCATACACATCTCCCTTATTGATACCTAACAAAGAATGTAACACTGAGTCAGAGTATTTGGTGTTACCCCTCCATGAAATTTCTCCAAAATAATATCTGCGTCCTTCAGAAACCTTTAATTCAACAGCCAGATTGCCTTTGTGATTATAGTACTGCGTATCTTTTTCTATTACAGCATCACGATAGCCCTGTGCATTATAATACTGGATAACCTTTTCTTTGTCTTCCTCAAACTTATTCTGATTATATTTTGCAGAGGAAAAATATTTAAAGCGAAACCATGGATCCAGATACTCTTTCCAGCGGGTGGGGTATAAATAGTCGCGATCCTTAATAAAACTGCGGAACGATTTCTTTTGCAGCTTTCCGTATAGGGGTTGATCTTTACTTTCATTCAAAGTTAGCCTTCCCATTTCTTTCGTCCCCTTCATTTGTTTCTTGATCCGAAGACTTGAGATTGCTTCATTACCGGATATAAATACATCTTCCACCTTTACTTTAGATCCTTTTTTGATCTGAAAATAAATATCTGAGAATCCCTGAAGCGTTTTACTGGGCGTTTCTGATATAGTCGCCTGCACACCACGAAATCCCTTGTCCACATAATATTTAGTTATAACCTCCAGTGCTCTCTTTCTCAGGTTTTCAGTGATCACTTTATTCGGTGTAAGACCGATCTTATCTTTCAATTCATCTTCTTCTCCTTTTCGGATCCCTTTGAAATAAAAGGAGCCTAGGCGGGATCTTTCCTTCACATAGATCTCAATGAATAAATTCTTTTCCTCAATGCGGGTAATATAGATCGCAGCATCATCAAAATACTGTTGCTTCCAAAGAGCAAGTATGGCCTTGGCAAACATATCGCCGCCCGGCAGATAAACTTTATCGCCAACCGCAATACCAGAAATGGAAATGAGCAGATCCGTATCAAAGGCAGCCGAACCTTTTGTGCTGATCCCTGCAATGGTATACTCTCTCGGCACTTTTGAAGAGAATATGGCCTCCAGTTCGGGATCAACAGAAACAGAAGGGATCGTATCAGGAGTTTGTCCGAAAACAGTTAAGCCTGATAGAAAAAGTAAGAGAAAAATAAACGAAATCCTGATTGAAGGCATTCCTATAACAGTGTATTATTAATTAAATTATTGATAAAGAGGGGCAAAATAAAGGCTTTTAATGGAAAGCATTGTTAAAAAACATACATATTTTACCGATTAAATGATAGGAGTGCCTTGTGAAAGGATTTGCTCTCCTGTTTTCCCGAATCTTCGCTCTCTGTTTTGGAAGTCTATAATCGCCTCATACAGATTTTCTTTTCTGAAGTCTGGCCAACGTACAGAAGTAAAATATAGCTCGGCATAAGCTAACTGATAGAGCAGAAAATTACTGATTCTATACTCTCCACTAGTTCGGATCATAAGTTCAGGGTCGGGGAATTCTCTGGTAGCCAGATAATCCTTAATGGTATCCTGATTGATCTCATAAGGTTCCAGATACCCGGCTTTTACATCAGCTGCAATATTTTTGATTGCATTCACGATCTCCCAGCGACTGCTATAACTTAAAGCCATAATCAGATTAAGGCCCGTATTGTGTCTGAGTGCCTGCAACGACTCTTCCAGTTCGAGTCGGGCATATTCAGGAAGCATGTTGATATCACCGATCACATGCAATCGAATGTTATTCTTTTGAAGCGTATCCGTTTCTTTTTTTATGGAATCCACCAGCAACTCCATGAGTCCGGTCACTTCCTCTACCGGGCGATCCCAGTTTTCTGTACTGAAAGCATATAAAGTAAGATATTTAACCCCCAATTCGGCACAACCCTCCACTATATTCCGGACACTTTCCACACCATGAAAATGCCCAAATAATCTATCCTGTCCCTGTTCTTTTGCCCAACGACCATTACCATCCATGATGATAGCAATATGTTTTGGCAGTCTGCTCTTTTCCACCTGATTAATAAGTGTAC